>JBDKHE010000191.1:0-4086 GCA_039797805.1 Verrucomicrobiota bacterium | reverse complement strand
GCCTTGACGGCGAGGTCGGAGCAAACCTCATCGGCGGCGGCGATGCGGCGCTCACGAATGCCGGATCGGGTACGAATCCACTCGTCGGACGTATCCACGAGTTTGGACAGCTCTTCATTGGTGAGCACCTTGGCAGGGGCGTAGGAACCGACGCCGGCGATGATGACGGATGACATGAAAATCAGTTGGGGGTGACGGGAGCTTCCGCCGACTGGGCCGCGAGCAGCGCGTTGGCGCGAGCGACGTCCTGGACGGTGTGTTGGTAGAGGTCCTCGTTGATGATCTTGGCCGCCGCCCGGATGGCGCTGAGCAAGGCGTGCCGGTTGCTGGACCCATGGGCCTTGAGAATATTGCCGCGGACTCCGAGGAGCGGCGCACCGCCATAGCGATCGGGGTTCATCCGGGATTTGAGCGCATTGAAGGCTCCCTTGGCCAAGACCGCTCCCGCCATGCGCATGGGGTTGGCCTGGAGCTCATGTTTCAACATGCCGGTGATGAACTTGGCCAGGGATTCCCAAGTCTTGAGGAGGGTGTTGCCGCTGAATCCGTCACAGACGACGACGTCGACGCTGTCGCGGAAAACCTGAAAGCCCTCGATCGGGCCGGCATAGTTGATCACGCTCGCAATCGCCTTCAGCTGGTCGTGCGTCTCGGTGATGAGCGAGTTGCCTTTGCCCTCCTCGGTACCGATGGTCAGGAGACCGACCCGCGGGGAGGCGACGCCGAGGATGACTTTCGCGTAATTGGAGCCGAGGATGGCGTTGTGCACGAGATGCTCGGGTTTGGCCTCCGGGTTGGCGCCGGCATCGATGAGAATGAAATGGCCGTTTTCGCGCGGGATGACCGCGGCCAAGGCGGGGCGGTCGACGCCGTCCATCATGCGCAGGCGGAGGGTGCTGCCGGCCATCAGCGCTCCGGTGTTGCCGCAGCTGATGGTCACGCGAGCCGCGCCCGATTTCACCAGATCGATGGCCCGCACCATGGAGGAGTCCTTCTTCCGCTTCAGGGCCTGGAGCGGTTTATCCTCCATGGTAATGACTTCCGAAGCATGGACGACATCCAGCCGATCATGGCCGTCGAGACCGGCGGCCGTGAGCAAGGGGCGCAAGACAGCCTCGTCTCCGACCAAAGTGATCGGATCTATCGACTTGTCGGCCAAGGCCAGCTTGACGGCCTCGACGACTTCGGCGGGTCCCAGGTCCCCGCCCATGGCGTCCACCGCAATACGGGCACGACCGGTCGCGGGACTGGCAGTTTCGGGGTGGATGGCGGAAAAGCTATCCGGCTGCCTGAAATTATACCTCGACGTCGAGGACCTGGCGGCCGCGGTACATACCCGTCTTGGGGTTCACGCGGTGGGGGCGGAAAGCGCCACCATCGGTGTCCTTGGCGAACTGGGGAGCGATATAGGCATTGCCCGCACGGCGATTGGCGCTGCGGCGCTTGGATTGTTTGCGTTTCGGATTGGCCATAAGAGTGGTTGGTAGTGCGTCCGGGTTGTAAAAACAGACGCTTTTTCTTGTATAAAGACGAGGGTCGTAAGGTCGGCCTCGGAGGCCGTCAAGAGTTATAGTGACAGAGCGTTACGAGCGGCCATCAGAACAGCATGAAAAGGAGCAAAACGGCGGCCAACGCCAGACGGTAATAGGCGAAAAAGGCCAGTCCATACCGGGAAATGATGTGGACGAGAAATTTAACGGCCACCAAGGCGGAAATCATGGCAACCGCCGTACCCAGCAACACGTTGCTCCAGCCAAAAACTTCGATCATGGCCGGTCCCGAACGCACGCCCTTGTAGAGAGCGGCGCCCGCCAAGGTCGGCAGGCCGACCAGAAAGCTGAACTCCGCTGCCTTGGCCGGTCCCAATCCGGCAAGATAACCGCCGACGATCGTGACCATCGACCGGCTCGTGCCCGGACAGAGTGCGAGGCACTGGGCGAAGCCGATGCTGAGCGCTTTGCGCGGCGGGAGGTCGGCGGCGTCGCCTTTGGCGTGGCCGACACCGGTGTTGGCGTTGCGCCAGCGTTCGGCCCAAAGAATCACGAAGGCTCCGACCGCCGCTGCGGCCGCGACACCCGGGACGGAAAACAGGTACTTGTCGACCAAGTCATGCAGGAGCAGCCCGATGATCGCGATCGGCACGAAGGCGAGCATGACATTCCGCAACAGACGCAGGCCGGCACTGCTGCGGCCGAGCAATCCGCCCAGCATGAGGAACAGCTGTTGCCAATACAGGAAGACCACCGCGGCAATGGCACCGACCTGGATGATGACCGTGTACGTGTCGGCGGCCAGTTTGAGAGTCAGGGGCACGCCGGCCGGGTATTTTTCGGAAGGTGGCTTGTGCCAGAGGAGCTGGCCGTTGCGATCGGTCAGCTGCTGCTCGGATTCCAAGCCGAGGAGCTGGTTCGCAATGATGAGATGGCCGGTGGACGAGATCGGGAGAAACTCGGTCACGCCTTCCACGACTCCCAGAATGATGGCGTCGGTCACGCTGAGTTCAGCCGCCGGCGCAGGGGCGGGTGTCTCGGCGGCCAAGCCGGTGGACACGGCGAGGCCGAGGGAAACGAGCAGCGACAAGAAGGTGGAGCGGATACGGACAGGCACGGCCTCGTGCTCCCACAATCACCCGGAAGTGTCGAGTTTTATGCTTTGCGCACCGGCCGGATTGCCTTCTGCTCATCGCACGCATGGCTGTTCTTCACGAACTCACCTCCCGGCTCAAAGCAGGACAAAATCTAACGCCTGAAGAAGTGCAGGCCGCGGCCGTGGAGCTTGGCTCGCCGGCGGTGATGGACGAGCCCAAGGGGGCTTTCCTCATCGCCCTGGCGGACAAAGGCGAGACGCCGGTTGAGATTGCCGGCTTTGCGCGTGCCTTCCGCGCGCTGGCGGTAAATCCCGGAGTCGAGTCATTCGCGCCCCGGGCCCTCGACATTGTCGGCACCGGCGGCGATCACGCCGGCGGTTTCAACATTTCCAGCCTCGTCGTGCTCGTGCTGGCCAGTGCCGGGGTGCCGGTGATGAAGCACGGCAACCGCGGCATCACGTCCAAGTGCGGCAGCGCCGACTTGCTCGCGGGTCTGGGCGTCGACCTGGCGGCGCCGCCGGAGAAATCGCGCGCGGCTCTCGCGGAGCTGGGTTACACGTTCTTTTTCGCACCGCATTATCATCCTGCGTTCAAGCACATCGGCGGCGTACGCAAGGCCCTGGCGGCGCAGGGGCGTCGCACCGTGTTCAACATCCTCGGGCCGCTCATCAACCCGGGCCGCCCCGCGCATATCCTGCTCGGGGTCTATTCTCTGCCGCTCGTGGAGAAAATGGCGCAGGCCTTGGACGAGCTGGGCCAGCCGGCGGGTCTGGTCGCGCACGGGATTCTGGGGGAGGACCGGGGCATCGACGAGCTTACCACCGCGACCCCGAACCGGGTCCAGGGCGTCGGGCGCTTGCGGGACGTGCATGGCACCTGGGGCGCCGAGACCTTCGGTTTGCGCACCGCGGAATTTGCCGAGCTGCAGGGAGGCGACGTCACGACGAACCTGGCCACGGTGGATGCCTTGCTGGCTGGCCGGGGTCCGGCCGGACTGGTTGATACCATTGTGCTGAACGCGGCGGCGGGTTTGTACGTCACGGGCAAAACCGCGGGCATCCGCGAGGGGCTCGCGCAATGCCGTGAATTACTCCTCGGCGGAGCGGTCCGGGCGAAGATTGCCGCCACCCGGGATTTTTATCTTTCATGAGCAGAAAGTATTTTGGCACCGACGGCGTGCGCGGCCCGTATGGCAGCGCCACGATGAATGAAGATTTCGCCTGGCGGCTGGGCGCGGCGGCCGGCGCCTGGTTGCGGGAGCAGGGAACGGCTCCCAACAGTCTGGTCGTCATCGGTCGCGACACGCGCGCCTCGGGCGCTGCCTTGGTGCAGGCCCTGGCCGATGGGTTGGTGTCCGCCGGAGTCCGGCCCCAATCCCTCGGGATCGTCCCGACACCGGCCGTGTCCTTGGCGGTTCGGCAGAAGGCCGCGGCACTCGGGGTCGTGGTGACGGCCTCGCACAATCCTGCGGCGGACAACGGCATCAAATTTTTTGGCGC
>JBDKHE010000190.1:0-7379 GCA_039797805.1 Verrucomicrobiota bacterium | reverse complement strand
GAGGATGCCTGTGTCGCGATCGCGCACGATGTGCGCGGCATTGTCGCGCCGGAGGATGGCGAACGGCGCCGTGGCTGGCTGGCGGAGCGCCGCACCGAAGTCCTCGCGGCGTTCGTCCGTGGGCTGAACAAGAATGGCGTAGGCGTAGCCCGCGTCGCGCGGCGCGGCGCCATGGTCGAGCCACGCGAGCACGAAGTCGCCGGAGGTGTCGCGCTTGTCGTTCTGGCTGCGCGATGACTGCGTGGACTTGGTCACGCGCAGCGCGGAATCGGCGAGCAGGTAGTAGGCGTTGCCGATCGTGTCGACGAGGCTGGCACCTGCCGCGGCCGGCCGCACAAGTTGTGCGGGGAACGCGCCGAGCGCGGGCTGGTCGTCGACGCGTATTGGTGCGGCGGGGGAACGGAGGCGTTGCTGAAAGAGCGTGGTGCGGGTGTCGTGGCGCTCATCATTGTTGGTGATGCCAGAGCCCAGCAACACAAGGTGGTCGTCGAAGAAAAAGACGGATTTGCGCGCGCGGTGGGAGCCGTCGTATTTGCCGTGCTCATGCAGCTTCATGGCGAAGAGTCCGTCCCGGCCGCCGAGGTTGCTGCCACCAGCGAAGGGTTCATCACTGATGAGCATTTCCTCAAAACCGCTGAAGCGGTCCACGTTGTTAACTTTGTCGCGCAACCGTTCGAGCGGCAGATGGATCGCGGTGGTGCCAGGCCAGCAGTTCCAGTCCCAGCCCGCCTCGGCAAAGCCTGAGTCGGCGAGATTGATGGGGTTTCCGGCCGCGAGGATCTCGACCTGGCCGTAGGCGAGATAGCGCCCGAAGACGTTGGCTCCGGGGTATACTTCCGCTCCCCACAGGTAGCGGCTGAAGCCCCGCGCGGTGGCGAGCCAGTGCGCGCGGCGATGCGCGGCGGTGGTGGCGTAGCTCAATGTGAGGTGTCCGGTCGGCGGGACCTCTGGCTCGATCTTCACCGACAGGGCGGGAATCACGTCATCTTCCGCGCCTTCGGCATCGGGCACGGCGCGACGGTAAAGGCCGACAGCAGCCGAAACTTTTTTCCGGGCGTAGAGGACCGTTGCGCAGCGTCATCGAGGCGCTGCCAGACCGCCGCGACTTCGCGATCCAGGGCCTCGCGACCATTGGGCGTCCCGGAAAGTGCGAGGAAGAGATAGGGATCCGGACTGAGGGAGAATTCCCCATTCGGATGCCGTCCCGAGAGGCTGAGCGGCCACTGAAGCACATTGCTGTGGAAGCGCAGATTCAACATGGCCTGGCGTAGGTTGGCATGGCCCGGCTCCGGCACGCGCAGCGCGGTGTTGCCGAAAAGCCAGAGCGCCTGTGTCGCACCGCGGATACCGCCCTCGGCGTAGGCCGGATAGTGGTTGCCGTGGTGCAGGATGCTCCCGTCAGCCTTGATGCCGCCGTTGAGGCCTTGGCTGGACTCAAGCGCCCGGCCGAGCCAGCGCGAGGTTGCAGCCAAAGCGCGGGCCCGTTGCGTCTCGTCGTCGATCAAAAGCTGGGCGGTGATCTGCCCGAGCAGCGTGGTGTTGAGCGTGTCGATGCTGATACCATTGACTTGGTCGAGCGGGCCATAGGCCTTGCCCACACCACTCAGCCAAGTGAGGGCACGGCGGACTTCCTCCAGCCGACCGGTGGAACGCAGGGTATCGCGCATCAGGAAGAAGGCCGTGTAGAAATGGCGCGTGCTGTAGCCAAGGTGATGCAGCGTGCCCATTCCGCTGCCGTCGGCCCAACCCTGATCAAGAAGATGATCCGTCAAGTCGAGGAACATGCCGCGCAGTTCGGTCGCCTGACTGGCATCCGTGGCAGCGCGGCTGGCTTGGGCGAGATCAAAGAGCAGCGTAGCAGAGGACTGCAGACCGGGTGCTTCGCCCAGTTCCTTCAGTTCGAGGGAGCCGGCGGGATAGGCGACGCGTTCGTGCGGATAGCACACAGGACGGCCGGTGATACCGGCCGGCGTGCGCCGGATGGCCCACGCCGCGAATCGTTCGCGCAGTTTTTCCAGCCGTGCTGGCGTGAGCTCGCTGGCCGGTCCGGCAAGCTGGGTGTAGCGCTCAGTCACGGTCCGGGCTGCCGCAAGCATTTCGGCGGTTACGGGCGCATTGGGCAGGGACTGTAGGTCGAAGCGGTGAAGCCCGAGCCAGTGGTCGTTGGCATCGGTAGGCAGGCAGGAGTTAACGAACGGCACCTGGCGGTCACGGGTGTGATGACGGGCGTCGATCGGCTGGGAGAAATTGAGCGAATCGATAAAGAGTGAGCCACCCTGCGGGACGGCGGGAGCGATGATGCGGAGCGTGTCCATGCCGGTCTGCGGGTGGCCCTGCATGTCGCGTTCGAACGCGACCCAGCAGGTGCGCCAGCCGGTGTAATCGAGGCCAAAGTCGAACCAGCAATCGCGCTCGGAACCGCGGCCAAAGGCGAAGCGGAGCGTGGCGCCCGGCTGCCGCACAGGGTTGTAGATCCACACAACGAAAGTGCTGAGTGCGTTGTTCGGGGCTGTCGGAGTCAGGGCCGTGAATTCAATGGGGTGATGGAAGGTGAGCGTGCCCCCCGGCTGCCAGTCCCAGCGCAGGCTCTGGCGCCCGTATTTGGCGCGCTCCGCCACCGGTCGCGCCGCGGAGGTCGCTTCCATGCATTCCGGCAGTGTGGCAGCCTCAAAGGAAAGCACATCGGAAGCGATCGCCGCCGTGAATCCGATCAAGGCTTGCACGATCCAACCGGCCAGCACGCGCCGGCGCTGCGGAACAGGGGGGGGTAACATGCACCAAGCACGCCTTAACTCCCGATGGCACTCAATTCCCTACTAACTAGCGCCGTTCAGTAGGGCGCAACCACCGGGCGGAGGCAGACGGCACGACTGAGGTGCAGTCACCAGGGCGCCCCAATCTACTGTGGGTAGTTAACCGCAAAAATGATGGAATCAGAGTATAGCGTTTTTGTTAAGCACTGCTTTTTCTTGACGTTTTCGACTTTTCCGTGATTTGGGTCTTGCATGATGAATCTGGCAAAAACTCCTCGGACACCCGCGCTGCTTGTGCTCGCAGCGGGAATGGGCAGCCGCTACGGCGGGCTCAAGCAGATCGATCCCGTCGGTCCCGCCGGTGAAACTGTGCTTGATTATTCGGTCTACGATTCCTTGGCCGCCGGCTTCGGCAAAGTGGTTTTCGTGATCCGCCGGGACTTCGAATCCGAGTTTCGCGAAAAAGTAGGCCGCCGCTTCGAATCGCGAGCCGACGTGCGCTATGTCTTTCAAGAGCTAGACCGTTTGCCGGGGCAACGGCAGGTGCCAGCAACCCGGGAAAAGCCGTGGGGCACGGGGCATGCGGTCTGGTGCGCAGCCGGCGAACTCGCCGAACCGTTTGCCGTGGTCAATGCGGACGATTTCTACGGGGCGGATGCGTTCCGGCAACTGGGTCGCTTTCTCGCGACGACAGATCTCGCGGCAAAACCAACGCGATGCTGCATGGTCGGATACCGGCTGGATCACACGCTGTCTGAGCACGGGGCGGTCTCACGTGGCATCTGTTCCGTCGACAAGCACGGACATCTGCTCGCGGTGAACGAGGCGACGGGGATCGAGACCGCGAATGTGGCGACCCGGGGCGGGGGCGACGTATTCGGCGGCGACGAGACCGTGTCGATGAACTGCTGGGGTTTCACACCGGCAGTCTTCGGCCCCTTCGAGCGTCAACTGCGCGAGTTCATGGACCGACGTGGCGCAGAACCGAAGTCGGAATTCTACATCCCGTCCGCCGTCTCTGGCCTGATCGGCGCCGGCGAGGCGGTAGTCTCGGTCCTGCCGACCAGCGGCTCGTGGTTCGGCGTCACCTATCGCGAAGATCGCCCGAGCGTGGTCGCATCGCTGCGCGCGCTAACGCAGGCCGGGGCCTACCCTGAGAAACTTTGGAGCTAACCCCTCTCCCATGAGCCTTACCCCTTCCCGTCCTCCGGTGGATCTGCATGCCGTCGCCGCCGCTTTTCAATTGCACGGCCGCTTCTCCGAGGGCGCGCCCTATGGCAGCGGCCACATCAACGACACCTTTGCCATCACGATGGATCAGGCCGGGCGGCCGGTCCGCTACATCCTGCAACGCATCAATGACCGTATCTTCCGGGATGTGCCGGCGCTGATGGACAACATCCACCGCGTGACCAGTCACTCGGCGCAGGTTGCGGCCAAGGAAGGCTCCAGCGACTCGCGCAACGCCCTCGCGCTCGTGCCCGCCCGCGACGGCGCCACCTGGCATCGCGATCCACAGGGAGGGTTCTGGCGCTGTTATCTTTTTATCGAACAGGCCAGGACCTATGACGTGGTCGAAAGTCCACGCCACGCCTTCGAAGCGGCGCGCGCCTTCGGTGCATTCCAGCGTATGCTGGTCGACCTGCCGGGGGCCCGCTTGCACGAGACCATCACGGGTTTTCACGACACGCGGGCCCGCCTGGAGACACTCAAGCGAGCCGTGGCGGCCGACAGGGCCGGACGTGCGCATGAGGTCCGGGCCGAGATCGACTTCGCACTGGCGCATGAGCCTATCGCGGGCGTCCTGCTGGACCTGCAAGCCCGCGGCGACGTGCCGGAACGCGTCACGCACAACGACACCAAGTTCAACAACGTGATGCTCGACGAGCGCACCGCGTGCGCGGTGTGTGTGATCGATCTCGATACGGTGATGCCAGGCCTCGCGTTGTATGACTTCGGTGACATGGTGCGCTCCGCAACCAATGCTGCGGCCGAAGACGAGTGCGACGTCTCCGAGGTGGCGATGCGCATGGATATTTTTGAGGGCCTGGTGAACGGTTACATCTCGTCAGCCGGTGCGTTCCTGAATGAGGCGGAGCGCGCGCATCTCGCGTTCTCGGGCAAACTCATCACTTACGAGATCGGGCTGCGCTTTCTCACTGACCACCTCGAGGGAGACGTGTATTTCAAGATAAAGCGTCCGGGGCACAACCTGGACCGATGCCGGACCCAGTTTGCGCTCGTCCGCAGTATCGAACAACAGGAGCCGGCCATGCAAAGCCTGGTTGCCCAGGTTTGCGCGACCCACGATCGGCTGGAAACGGCGCGGAGGAAATTGTAAACATGAAAATCCTAATCACAGGCGGAGCCGGTTTCATTGGCAGCCATCTGGCTGCCCGCTTTCAAGGCCGCGCTACCGTGCGGGTGCTCGATAATTTTCGCACCGGCCATCGCCATAATCTCCACGGCCTGAACGTGGAGCTCATCGAAGGCTCTATCCTGGACCGCCCCCTTGTTCACCAAGCAATGCAAGGAGTGGACTATGTTTTCCACCTGGCCGCCATGGTCAGCGTGCCTGAATCCGTTTCCAATCCCCACTCCTGCGTGGAGCTCAATGTCACCGGCTTGCTCAATGTGCTTGAGGCTGCAGCTGCGGCCGGGGTCACCAAGCTCTGCCTAGCCTCGTCCGCGGCGGTCTACGGCGACAATCCGACTGTGCCCAAACATGAGGACATGCGGCCCGAGCCCCGCAGTCCCTACGCCGTCACCAAGCTTGATGGCGAGTTCTACTGCCGCCAGTTCACCGAGAGCGGCCGACTTGAGACGACCGCCTTGCGTTTTTTCAACGTCTTCGGCCCGCGGCAGGACCCGGCTGGTCCCTACGGTGCCGCCGTGCCGATCTTTTTCCGGGAGGCTCTTGCCGGCCGGCCCATCACGATCCACGGCGATGGCGGGCAGACGCGTGATTTTATCCACGTAAGCGACATCGCTGATGCGCTCGACTTCGTCGCCACCTGTCCGGGCCTCACCGGTGTTTTCAACGCCGGTTATGGCGGCCAGACTACCATCCTTGATCTGGCTCGCAGTATTGTGGCCCTGACCGGGTCAACCTCGTCGATTGTTTTCGGCCCGGAGCGAGCTGGCGATGTCCGGCATTCGCGCGCCGACGTTGGGCGCCTGCGCGCAGCCGGATGGCGGCCATCCGGCACGCTTGAATCCGGTCTTGCCACGATGTGTGCGCCCTTAGGCCCCGCCTGAACCTCCCTCCCCTCTCATGAATACTCCCGTGTCAGAAGCCCAGCAGTTTGAACGTATCCCGACCGAGGTATTTGCCTCGGCTGACCTAGCAGCGCAGCAGGTCGCCGATGCCATCGCCCGGCTTATCCGCCTGAATGATGGTGCTGGAAAACCCACGGTGCTGGGTCTGGCCACGGGCTCAACCCCGGTCCGGCTCTACCGTCAGCTGATCAGGTTGCATCGCGAAGAGGGACTCAGCTTCAGGAACGTTATCACCTTCAACCTCGACGAATACTACGGTCTGCCCCGCACCCATGCGGAGAGCTACTGGCGCTTCATGCACGAGCAGCTCTTCGACCACATCGACCTGCCGGCGGACAACATCAACCTGCCCGACGGGACGGTCCCACGGAACGAGGTTTTTGCGGCCTGCCGCCGCTATGAGGAAAGGATCGCGGCCGCCGGCGGGCTTGACCTGCAGATCCTGGGCATCGGACGCACCGGCCATATCGGCTTCAACGAGCCCGGCTCCACCCGCGATTCCCGCACCCGCCTCGTCACGCTCGATCACATCACGCGACGGGACGCGGCCCGCGATTTCCTCGGGGAGGCCAATGTTCCGCGGCATGCCATCACCATGGGGGTGGGCACCATCCTTGCCGCCCGGGAGATCGTCCTGCTCGCCTGGGGCGCCGGCAAAGCCGATGTCATCGCCCGGGCGGTCGAGCAGGCCCCCATCGACTCGCTGCCGGCCAGCTTTCTTCAGGGTCACTCCAACGTGCGTTTCGTCATCGACGAGGCGGCCGCTTCGTTGCTTACGCGCCGGCAGCACCCCTGGCTGGTCGGCCCGGTCGACTGGAAGCCCGCCCTCGTCCGTCGTGCCATTGTCTGGCTCGCCCAATCGGTCAACAAGCCGATCCTGAAGCTCCTCGACGAGGACTACAGTGAGCACGGGCTGGCGGAGCTCCTCACCGAGAAGGGCCCGGCCTATGGCCTGAACATCCGCATCTTCAACGAACTCCAACACACGATCACCGGCTGGCCCGGCGGCAAACCCGGGGCCGACGATGCGCACCGGCCCGAACGAGCCGGCCCCTTTCCCAAGCGGACGGTGATCTTCAGCCCCGAGCCCTCGCACGATGTCCTGGGCATGGGCGGCACCTTGCGGCGCCTGATCGAGCAGGGCCATGAGGTCACGGTGGTCTATCTGACCTCCGGCAACCTGGCCGTGCCCGATGAGGAAGCGGCGCTCGCCACGGATTTGGTGGCCGACGTGGCTCGCGCCTGCGGCCCCGTGGCGGCCCCGGTTGACTCCTTCGCCGTCAATGTGCGGCTGCAGCTGAACCGCAAGGCGGCCTTTGAAAGCGACTCCCGGCAGATCCGTCAATT
>JBDKHE010000189.1:0-2652 GCA_039797805.1 Verrucomicrobiota bacterium | reverse complement strand
TCTGGTCATCAACAGCGTGCAGGCGATGCCGGGCGGCGGCGTGATCACGATCTCGGCGGAGAATTGCGAATACTCGGGTGCCAATGCCCCGGGTGGCATAGCGGCGGGCAGGTATGTACATTTGAGCGTGAGTGATGTCGGGGTGGGGATCCCGAGGGAGAACCTGGCCAAGATCTTTGACCCGTACTTCACCACCAAGCCGCAAGGCACCGGCCTGGGCCTGGCGACCTGTTACTCGATCATCAAGAAGCATGCCGGCCATGTTGAGGTGGAGTCGGCCACCGGCCGGGGGACCACTTTTCATCTCTGGCTGCCGGCCATTCAGGGGCAGGTGACCAGCAAGGGATCCGGTTCGTCGGGAAGCCGTTCTCCCTTCCGGGTGCGCATCCTCTTCATGGACGACGAGGCCACCATCCGGGGCATGGCGGAGATATTCATGCAACGGCTGGGCTTTGACTGCGATTTGGTGGCTGACGGCGCCGAAGCCGTGAAAAAGTACCAGGAAGCGCTGGAGAAGGGCCGCAAGTACTCGCTGGTGCTGATGGACCTCACTGTTCCCGGCGGCATGGGAGGCCGGGAGGCCATGGAGCAGCTGCGGCGCCTCGATCCTTCGGTATGTGCCATTGTTTCCAGCGGTTATTCCCGTGATCCGGTCATGTCCAATTACCATGCGCATGGTTTCCGGGCCGTCCTGCCCAAGCCGTACGGATTGGCGCAGTTGCGCAAGGTCGTGCAGGAGACCTTGGACGAATCCGGCGTCTCCGGCTGATCTTCAAGAAAACAATGCACAAATCCCGTGGTTGCCTGTCTGCAGCCCGGATGAAGCCATTGTTTCCTGATGTTATTTCCCGAATTGTCGCCGTGGCCCTGTTATCGCTCCTGCCGTTGGCCGGTGGCTGCGTGATCGTCGCCGCCGGGGCTGCCGGGGCCGGCGCCGTAGCCTATGTGCGCGGTGAATTGTCGGCCGGCCTCGAGCACGAACTGACACCCGTCTACAAGGCCACCCAACGAGCCCTGAAGGAGCTGGAATTTGCCAAGATCTCGGAGCAAAGCAGCGCGGTGGATGCCCATTTGCTGTATCGCACCGCCCTCGACCGCCGGGTCGAGATCAAGCTGAAGAAGACCGGCAGTCGACTCACCGAGGTGCGGATCCGCATCGACCTGATCGGTGATCAGGCCCTGGCCCGGACGATTCTGGACAAGATCAAGGCCGAGCTGGACTAGTCTTTCCGGGTCCGGATTTTTTTGCGGGGTTGCAATGGCGGGCCAAGGGCGTGATAAGCGCCCCTGTAATTCATGCTCCGCAAGCTCCTTTCCAAGATTTCTCAGTCGTTCAAGCCCGGTACCAAACGGGTCGAGGCGGCCAAGCCCTCCCAACCGGCCAAGCCCCAGCACCGCGACGGCGGACGCCCGCCTCGCGGACGTCATGACAAAAAAGGCCCGGCCCATGACCATGGGTCCTCCGCCCGCCCGCCGCAGGCTCCCCAGCCCCGGTCTCCCCGTCCGGCCCCGAAGGCCGCCAGCCACGCGCCCAAGCCGTTGCCCGACGTGCCGAAGCTGGACACCCCGTTCTCGGCCTTGGGCCTGGGTGATCGCATCGTCTATGCCGTTCAGCAGAAGGGCTACGAGAACCCCACGCCCATCCAGGCGCAGGCCATTCCGGTCGTGCTGGCTGGCAAGGATGTGATCGGTTCCGCCCAGACCGGCACCGGCAAGACCGCCGCCTTTTCGCTCCCGATTTTGCAACGGCTGGGGACTCACGGGAGCATCCGCTGCCTCGTTCTCGAACCCACCCGCGAGCTGGCGCTCCAGGTCGAGGAATCGTTCAAGGAATATTCGAAGTTCACCGACCTGCGCACGACCGTCATTTACGGCGGCGTCGGTTACGGCAAGCAGCGCGAGGACCTCGCGCGCGGCATGGATATTCTGGTGGCCACCCCGGGCCGGTTGTTGGACTACATGGAGCAGGGGGAGATTCGCCTGGATCACATCGAGACGCTCGTGCTCGACGAGGTCGACCGCATGCTCGACATGGGATTTCTGCCCGATGTGAAACGCATCGTGGCCAAGGTGCCGAAGTCGCGCCAGACCCTCTTCTTCACCGCGACCCTCCCGCCCGAGATCGAGCAGCTGGCCGCGTGGGCGCTGCGTGATCCGTTCAAGATTTCCGTCAGCCGCGAACGTTCGACGGCCGAGACGATCACGCACGCCTTCTACCCGGTGGTGCAGGCGCAAAAATTTGAGCTGCTCGCCCACCTGCTCGAGCAGACGCAGTACCACAGCGTCATCATCTTCTCGCGGACCAAGAGCGGCGCCGACTACGTGGCAAGCCGCCTCAAGCAGGCCGGCCACACCTGCGCCGTGATGCACTCCGACCGCAGCCAGCAGGAGCGCGTCGACGCGCTCAAGGGCTTCAAGTCCGGCAAGCACGAGGTCCTGGTCGCCACCGACATCGCCGCCCGCGGCCTCGACATCGCCGGCGTCTCGCACGTCGTGAACTACGACGTGCCCGAAAATCCCGAGGACTACGTCCACCGCATCGGCCGCACCGGCCGCGCGCACAACACCGGCGACGCCTTCACGCTTGTCACCGAAGAGGATGTCCGCGACGCCCGCAGCATCGAGCGGTACATGGGCATTGGGGTGGAGCGG
>JBDKHE010000188.1:0-2515 GCA_039797805.1 Verrucomicrobiota bacterium | reverse complement strand
CCGACCGTGGCGCGGTAGGCTTTGATGGCGTTCGCCTCTTTTTCCATGGCGGCCCGGGCCCGCAGCGTCCGGGCATAGGCGGGCAGGCTCTTTTCAAAGACCTCCGCTTCGAAGGCCTTGTCCTCCACCAGCTGCATTGTCTTGGCGGTGTTGGTGCTGAAGGTCCGGCGGATCTTCTCGTAACTTTCAATTTTTTCCTGGGCGGCGTAGGGCCGCACACCCTGCGTGTGGGCCGTCAGGCGCCGGGTCGCCAGTTCCAGCGCGGCGGACTTGCGGAGATCGTCGGAGAAGAGCGAGGTGATGTCCGCCGCCGTGGGAAAGACCTCGGCAAACCACTCCTTGGTGCGATCCGGCAGACGCAGTTGGTAGAGCCGGTCGACGCGCTGGTCGAACGGCGGCCGCAGTTCGGCGGACGCGGGCGGCACGTGCTGCGCGCGGATGGCCTGCGCCGCCGCGGCCTGCTGGCTGACAGCCGCATCCGGATTGGGCGGAGTGAGCCCGAAATCCCGGTAGAACTTGTCCCGCGCCCGCTCCAGCCGTTCATCCGTCACCCGGGATACATCCGCATCGACGGCCGCCTCGGCGAGAGCCGCCAGCCGCGCCTGTTCGGCCGCCGCCGCCTCGGCCGCAGCTTTCTTGGCCGCCTGTTCGCTCGCCGCTGCTTCCCTCTTGGCCTGCAGTACGGCCGCGGCTTCCTCGCGCTTGGCCTGGGCGGCGGCCGCCGCCGCGGCCCGTTTTTCCTTCGCTTCTTCCGCGGCCCGGGCCCGGGCCTCGGCAGCGGCCTCGGCCTTGAGTCGGTTGAATTCCGTGATGAGACCGCGATACGGCGGCGAATTCCGCGCACCGTAGGCCGTGGTGATCCGCGTGCGCTCCGCCCCGAGCGCATCCGTCCGCGCCTTCCAGGCTTCCTTCGTGAGAGTGCCGTTGCGGGCCTGCGCGTTCAGCTCGGCGACCTCGTTGTCGATGGCCAGACACCGCGCGGCGTCGGCAGTCAGGCGCGGATCGACCGCGGTGGTACCCTGCGCCTGCAGAGCGGCGGGCGTCACGACGGCTACGGTCCATGCACAGGCCAGTAATCCGAAAGAAAACCGGATCGCGTGGAATCGACGGAGCTGCAGCCTGCAGAACATCGGACACCGAGGACGCCCGAAGCCCGCAAGGAGTCAATCGCGGAGTACACCAAGCTCGATGTCGGGACAGGGGCCGCGCGACAACGATTCCGCCCGCTCGATCCCCGTCGCATAGCTGTTGCACCGGCCGCATGGGCCCATAGGCTTTCCCTGCCGTCGGGCCAGCGGCAAAACTCTCCATGCCCCATCGCACCCACAGCCGGCTCACGCCGGAACAAACCGAGCACATGCTGCAGGATGTCAGCGGCGCGATCATGGCGGTCGACCGGGACTGGCGCTGCGTCTACATCAATGCGCGGGCCTCGTCCCTGTTCGGTTACCTGCCGGCGGACATGATCGGCCAGTCGATCTGGACCGAATTCCCCGAGAACACCGCCCCGGCGTTCACCCAGGCGTTTCGTCGGGCAATGTCCGGGCAGGTCACCATCGAATTTGAGGCCCGACACCCGCGCACGGATCGCTGGCTGGAATGCCACATCCATCCTTCGGAGGAAGGCCTTGCGCTCTACTTTCGCGATATCTCGGCGCGGAAAAGATCGGAAGCCCTCGTGCGAGGGCAGAACCGGATCCTGGAGATGGCCGCCTTGGGAGCCGATCTGCCGCAAACGCTGGATACCTTGCTGCGCACGCTGGAGGGATTTTCCGAGGACCTGTTGTGCTCCGTGTTGCTGCTCGAACCCGACGGCGTGCACGTGCGTCACGGAGCGGGGCCGAGCCTGCCCGCCGATTTCGTCAAGGCGATTGACGGCTCGCCGATTGGTCCGTCGGCCGGCTCCTGCGGAACGGCAATGCATCGGGGAAAAGCGGTTTTTGTGGCCGACATCGCGACCGATCCGCTGTGGGCGGATTACAAGGAGCTCGCCCTGCGCCACGGCCTGAAGGCCTGCTGGTCCACCCCGATCCTCGACGCGCAGAAAAAGGTGCTCGGCTCCTTTGCCATCTACCAGCGCCAGACGGGGCTGCCCGACAACTGGCAGCGTGAACTCATCGAATTCGCCACCCACACGGCGGCGATCTGCATCACCCGGCACCGGGCTGAAACGACGCTCAACCACGAGCGCTCCCAGGCCACGGCCGTCCTCAACTCCCTCAGCGCCCACATCGCGGTGATCGACGAGCAGGGCGTGGTGCTGGCGGTCAACGAAGCGTGGCGGAAGTTCGCCCGGGAAAACCGGGCGCTTTCCTCCGCCACCGTCGAGCCAGGCTCCCCCTACCTCGCCATCGTCGAGCGGGCCGCTCTGGCGGGTGAAACCACGGCCCAGGCAGCCCTGGCCGGGATCCGGCAGGTGCTGAGCGGAGAGAAGGCCCAGTTTGAACTGGAGTACCCGTGCGACTCTCCGACGGAAACCCGTCGTTTCCTCATGCTGGTCACCGCGCTCCAGGGC
>JBDKHE010000187.1:0-3852 GCA_039797805.1 Verrucomicrobiota bacterium | reverse complement strand
ACGGTCGAGGTGGGGTCGTCCTGAGACTTGATGGCGTGGCTGCTATGGCAGCTGGCGCAATTGACCACGCTCACCGCCCCGCCCCGGACCGCGAGCCCGTGATAACTGTCGGAAAAGCTCCGAAAGGTATCGCTCGACAGCCCGTAGCGCTTGGTGAGACGGACGGAAGAATGGCACTCTCCACATACCTGCCGGGCGAGATTGGCTTTGTGCACAGGCGCCCCCGGATCCGAATGGGCCTTGATATCGTGCTCGCCATGGCAGCTGGTGCAACCGGCGGAGTCCGGATTTCCCTTGGCCAAGGCCTCGGCGTGGACGCTGGAGCGGTATTCCTCCGCCTCCTTTTCATGACACCGGGCGCAGGTCTCGGTGAGGTGCAAGCGGTTGACCTTTGCCCCGGCCACGGCGGCCTTGTTCATGGTGTGCGCACCGTGACAGTCCACGCAGGAGGCGGACTGCTCCTTCCCCGCCTGCAAGGCCGCGCCGTGCACCGAGTGCTCAAAACCCGCGACAAAGCGGGCCCCGAGGACCGTCTGGCTGGCCACCTCGCTCTTGCGCACGTGGCAGGATTCGCAGAGCTGAATCTGGGCGAGCTTGAGGTCCGCGACCAACCGGTTGGGACCGACACTGGAGATGGGCTCCCGATGACAGCTGAGGCAATCAGGCGCGAGCGCCTCGCGACCGGCCGGACGCGTCGCATGGGCGGAGGCTAGATAACCGTCACGCGCCGCCTCATGACAACGCCCGCAGGATTCCGACTGGGCGGCCCGGTTGAAGTTCGAACCGGGATCCTTGATCGCGAGCATCTCGTGCGGCTGGTGGCATTCCTGACACGCCGTATCCCGGCCTGCCGGCATGGGATCCAGCGCGAGTCGCGGGTGGAAGACATGCGACGACGACGCCTTCTCATGGCAGGAGCGGCAGTCCACTGGCGGCAGCTTGGACGGGTGCTCGGGCTCGGTGATGGCGGTGTGGCACTCGACGCAGGCCAGGTCTCCGTGGGCCGAATGGGTGTAGGCCTCGGGCTTCACTCCCACCCACTCCTTGGGCTGGCCCTTCTTGCGGGATTTGAACTCCGCCTCGTGACAGTCGAGACACTCGCTGTTGGGCACCACCGGCGGAGGTTTGGCCTTGGCCGCAGCCACAAGATCGGCCCCACCGGCCGCGGTCAAGATGACCATCAGGCCGCCAACCAGCCAGCCCCAAGGATGCGATGGCGTCATTGCTGTCGGAGACACTATGCCAACAAGTCGCCAGCGACGCTCCGCAACCCTTGCCGGAGCGTCGGCCTATTTTGCGTAGGCCGACGCTCCCCGCCCGCAACGGGCAAAAACCATCTATCCCTGTTTCACCGTTAAAGTATCCGAGCGACCGAGGCGGTGC
This sequence comes from Verrucomicrobiota bacterium, assembly GCA_039797805.1. Classification (GTDB taxonomy): domain Bacteria; phylum Verrucomicrobiota; class Verrucomicrobiia; order Opitutales; family Opitutaceae; genus Lacunisphaera. The sequence continues at coordinate 2,469 of JBDKHE010000187.1, read as the reverse complement.
TTACCGGCTTCCGCGGACGGCGGCGAGCGCCGAGCCTCCAAAGTTAATCGTCGTACCGCCGCTTCCAGATCGGCTCGGTTGTGGGAGCGTGCTTGCACGCGACGGTCGCGACCGCGGTCACTCCCGCAGAACCGGGCCGGCTCCCTTGCGCTCAACCAGAGAAAACCGCTGGAAAGTTACTTCCCTTGGATGCCGCCGTTGTGGCAGTCGGCGCAGGTCAGTTCCTCGTCGTATTCACCACCCGGATGCTTGAATTCAAGGCCGGTGGCGCTGATGGCCGCGAGTTCCTCTCCCTTGCCTTGGGAAATGATGGAATGGCACGAAGTGCAGTCGCTGGCCCGGACGGTCTCTCCTTTCTCGGTCTTGTGCTTGTCGTCGTGACAGCGGAAGCAGCCCGCCCAGTCCTTGTGGCCGATATTGTTGGGATAGACGCGCCAGTCGGCCTTACGCTCCGGGAAGATGGTCTGGGCAAAGATCCGTTGCGTCTCGGCGATGGTCGTCGCCAGCGCTTCCGAATCCTTCGGGTCCTTGTACTTGGCCTGGAGAAACTCAGCGATCAGCCCAGGCGCCTCGGCGCCGGTCTTGATTTCAGGCTGCACCATCGCCTGCACGACGGAACGCTTGATGTTGGGGAGCTTCGTGCTAATGGCTCCGATCGCCATGGCCTTCTCAACCGCGTCGTTCGCCGTCGGGAAGACGTGGGCCGGACGGTTGTGACAGTCAATGCAGTCCATCTCGCGGACCGTGCCGGCCGGCGGCTCGCCCTTGAACTCCTGGTTGCGGAAAATCCGGCTCGTGCCGTCCTTCCGGTTGGTCACGCGCATCCAGACGATGACCTGCCGCTTTTCGTCGGCGGCGTAGTATTCGACGCGATTGTCCGGACTCACATGCCAGTGAATGCCGCCCAACGGGCTGCCGGGGCGCCCGGCGTTGACGTGCATCAGCATCCGGATGGTGTGCTCGTCATTGCGGCGGTTGGAAAGGTAGTGGTCGTAGACCATCTCGATGTTGCCGTGGAATTTCTCGGGCCAGTGGCACTTTTCGCAGGTCTCGCGGGCCGGACGCAGGTTGTGCACAGGCGTGGGGATCGGCCGCTGGTAGTTGTCCAGGGTGAAGCTGATCAGCTGCCGGGTGCCGTTGAGCTTGGCCTGGATAAAGGCCTTGGCGCCGGAGCCGACGTGACACTCCACGCAGTCGACGCGCGCATGCGCCCCGCGCTGGTAGGTGGCAAACTCCGGGTTCATCGCCGAGTGGCAGACCTGGCCGCAAAACTGGGTCGACTCGGCATAGTGGTAGGACTGGTAGGAACCGAAGGCGCTGAGCAACAGAAACAGCACGCCGCCCGAACCAAACAGGATCAGCAACCGGCGCTGGCTCTTGTTGCTGATATCCAGCCGCCATTTATCCGGCTGATTCGTGTGCTTGAGCGCCCAACGGCGCTGCGCCCAGGCTCCAAAGAAGCTGATCGCCAGGCCCAAAATCAGGAACCCCGGGGCGACGATGTAGGAGAAGATGCCGAGATAGGGATTTTTGTGCGCCCCGGTCAGGTCCATCCAGGTGAGCAGGGCGAAGGAAAAGAGCGCCCCCACGGCAAGCACCCCGCCCAGCGCGCTGATCCAGTTGTTAAAGTTTGACCGGGGTTTCGGGGTGGGCGCGGAGGTTGGGGGAAGATCGGTATTCATGGGCGTGGAGGAACGGGCGGTGGTTAAACTAAAAAGCCGCCGCGAGCTGGTGGGCTGACGGCGGCGTTGATGGGCGGGCGACTCAGGCCTTGAGCTTCCGGATGAAGGCCACGAGTTCCTTGGCCTCCTTTTCAGGATTCTCTAGCTCGCCCTTGAATGCCTTCATGCGTTCCTTGCCGTTCTCCTTGACGCCTTCGAGGATGGCTTTCTCCATCTCGTCGTCCTTGAGCTCGGCCTGGACCGCGGCTTCGGTGTAGTCACGAATCTTGAGTTTCTTGCCCTGCTTGGTCTGGGCCTTGCCGTCTGCGCCGTGGCAGGAGGCGCAGTTGTTTTCCCAATTCTCTTCGGCAGTAGCCGCATAACTCAGGGTGGCCGCGGCCGGGATTGCCAGACTGAGCAACACTAACTTGGTCGATATTTTCATGGTGGTAGTATAGCCGGTTGATGGATCAGGGAGAAGCTTAGAAACGATACTGGATCTTGCCGTAGACCATGTGGGCCTCGTAGTTGGCGAGACCACCGATGGCGTCATCCGTGTTCTTCGCATAAGCATAACGCATGGTGAGGGCCGTGCGGCTGTCGAGGCGCCGGAACCAGGTCACGCCCACCTGCTGGGTGCGGGCCTTGGTGCCATAGGCGACGGAGTAGGCCGAGTTGTCGATGAAGTCGTTGAAGGCGCGGTACAGGCTGTAGTCCACATAAAGATCGGAGTCCTGATCCAGGGCATAGCCCGAGCTAAGGGTGAAGTTCATGTAGTTGGCATCGCTGTTGCGCACGCGGTTCAGGG
>JBDKHE010000186.1:0-3375 GCA_039797805.1 Verrucomicrobiota bacterium | reverse complement strand
GCGGGGTGCCCACCAAGGAGCTCTATGAGCTTTTCCCGGGCGGCCCGGCCAAGAAGTCGGCCAAGATCGCCGGCATCAAGAAACCGCACGGCTGCATCTGAGCCACCTCGCCCCGTCAACCTCAACCACGCTTCTCCATGTCCTCTCCCGATAAAATCAAGAAAGTCTCCATCATCGTCTCCAAAGGCTCGCTCGACGGAGTGTATCCCGGCCTGATCATGGCCAACGGTGCGCGGATGGAAGGCATCGAGGCCAACCTGTTCTTCACCTTCTTCGGCCTCTACGCCGTGCTGAAGGAGTACCAGGACAAGATCAAGATCGCCACGGTTGGCAACCCGGCCATGCGCGTACCGGATGCCAAGGGCTTCGCTCTGCCGACGATCCTGGGCGCGCTGCCGGGCATGTCGGCCTTCGCGACGAAGATGATGATGAAGGAAATGGACAAGCTCGACATCCCGCCGGTCGGCGAGTTCGTCGAGATGATCTCCGACGCCGGCGGCCACCTCTACGCCTGCAAGGCGACGGTCGACATGTTTCACCTCAGCAAGGACGACTTCGTTCCGCAGATGGAAAAGGTCCTGACCGTCGGTGATTTCTACGAACTGGCCGCAGGCGGCCAGATCATCTTCACGTAACCCGCGTAGCACGCCTCAGCGCAGAGGAAGTCGTTTTCGCCACCAACCCGGAACGGCCTTCTGTCTGCCCAACATTCCAATCTTCATTAGAATGTCAGCGCGTCAGCCTCTCGCTCCGTTCGAACACCTGGCGCATCTGGGCAAGGCTCTGGCCAGCGCACCCCGGCTGCGGGTGCTGCATCTGCTCTGTCAATGTGAGCGGACGGTGGCCCAACTGGCCAAATGCATGGGGCTGCCAGTGGGCATCGTGTCGCACCATCTGCAGGTCCTGAGTCGCGTGCACCTGGTGGCGGCGCAGAAGGCAGGTCGTCATGTCGTCTACCGCCTGGCAGACGAAAACGTGAAGGCCTTCTGGCTGGATTACCGTGAATTCGCCGAAGGGAGACTGACCGAGCTGCAACTGCTGGCGGCGGCGCTGACCGGTGAACGGGCGACCCGCGGAAGGGTGGATCGCGTCCAGGTGCGCCGGCTGGTCGCGGACGACGCCGCCGTGCTGCTGGATGTGCGGCCTGATCGCGAGTACGCCGCTGGCCATCTGCCCGGCGCCTTGTCGTTTCCGCTCGAGGAACTCCCGCGCCGCTTGCAGGACATCCCGCCCGGCAAGGTCGTCGTGCTGTACTGCCGCGGGCCGTATTGTCTGCTGGCCGACGACGCCCAAAAAATCCTGGCGGAGCGCGGTATCCGCGCCCTGCGGTATGAGGACGGGGTGGATGAGTGGGCCGCCGCCGGTCTGCCGGTCAGCCGCTTCCTGCAATCTCCGATCGACTGAGCCCTGTTTCCATGAATGCGCTTTCCCGCCGCCGCTTCCTCAAAATCTCCGCCGCCTCGATCATCGCCGCCGGAGCCGCGAGTCAGGTCTCCCGGGCCTTCGGGGCCACCGCGAGCGGACCGAAAGGGGTTCGCCGGATCCCGACTTTCTGTGACATCTGCTTTTGGAAGTGCGGGGCGGTGGCCAGCGTGCGCGACGGCAAACTCTGGAAGATCGAGGGCAATCCCTCGGATCCGCTCTGCCGCGGGCGTCTCTGTCCGCGGGGCACCGGCGGCATCGGCGCGCACAGCGACCCCGACCGCCTGCGTGCGCCGCTGATCCGCACCCACGACCGGGGTGAGGAAAAGTGGCAGGAGGTCACCTGGGATGAGGCACTCGAGTATATCGCGACCCGCATGAAGAAGATCGCGGCCGAGCACGGTCCGGAGTCGATGGCCGCTTTCTCGCACGGGATCGGCGGCACCTTCCTCAAGCACACGCTCAAGGCCTACGGGGCGGTGAACATGGCGGCGCCGTCCTTCGCCCAGTGTCGCGGTCCGCGCGATGTGGGTTTCCGGCTGACCTTCGGCGATGATGTGGGCTCGCCGGAGCGCACGGATATCGAGAACACCGATTGTCTCGTCCTGATCGGCTCGCACCTCGGCGAGAATATGCACAACACGCAGGTGCAGGAGTTCGCCACGGCCGTCGGTCGCGGAGCCAGCATTATCGTGGTGGATCCGCGCTTCTCCGTCGCCGCCAGCAAGGCCAAGTATTACCTGCCGATCAGGCCCGGCACCGACCTCGCCCTCCTGCTGGCGTGGATGCAGGTCATCGTCAGCGAGAAACTCTATGATGCGGACTACGTGGCCGCGCATGGTTTCGGCTTCGAACAATTCGCGGCATCGCTGGCCACCTGCACGCCCGAGTGGGCCTACGTCGAGACGGGGATCGATCCGGAAACCATCCGCGTTACGGCCCGGGAAATGGCCCGCCATCATCCCGCCACGCTCGTGCATCCCGGCCGGCACGTGAACTGGAACGGGGATGACGCGCAACGCAGCCGCGCCATCGCCCTGCTCAACGCCTTGCTCGGCAGTTGGGGCCGCAAGGGCGGTTTCTACCAGCCGTCGAGCATGGACATTCCGGCTTATCCCTATCCCCCGTACCCGAAGGCCGGACGACCCAAGCTGGACAACCCGGAACACAAATATCCATTCGCGCACGAGGCCATCTCCACCGGCATTCGCGAGGCCACGCTTACCGGCAAGCCGTACCCCATCAAGGGTTGGATGGTCTATGCGGCCAACCTGCTCAACGCGCTGCCCAACCAGGAGGAGACCATCCGCGCCATTAAGCAGCTCGACCTGCTGGTCGTGGTGGATGTCATCCCCAGCGAGACTGCGGGTTGGGCCGATGTCGTCCTGCCCGAGTCGACCTACCTGGAACGGTTTGACGATCTCAATCCCGAGTACTTCAAGCAGCCGTTTCTCGCGCTGCGTCAGCCGGTCATCGACTCGCCGCACGACCAGAAACCCAACTGGTGGATCGCCAAGAAACTCGCGGAGAAGCTCGGCCTCGGGTCGTATTTCCCTTGGAACGATATCGAGGAATACCTGGAGCACCGCGTGACGGCGGCCGGACTCAGCTATGCTGAGCTGAAGGAGAAGGGCATCATTTTGGGTCGGGCCCAGCCGCTTTATTTTGAGGACGGTGCTCCGGCGGAGTTCGACACTCCGTCGAAGAAGATCGAATTCTACTCGCTCCAGCTGGAGAAAGCCGGTTTCGATCCGGTGCCGCGCTACACGCCACCCGTTGCCGGTCCGGCCGGCTCGTTCCGGCTGCTCTTCGGTCGCGCGCCGATGCACTCTTTCAGCCGCACCCACTCGAACCGGCTGCTTTCCGACCTGATGAGCGAGAACGCCGTGTGGCTCAACCACACCGCCGCCAGCCGCCTCGGGCTCAAGAGCGACGACTATGTCCGCCTCCGCA
>JBDKHE010000185.1:0-9238 GCA_039797805.1 Verrucomicrobiota bacterium | reverse complement strand
CAGCTCCCGCTTGATCTCCAGACCCACCACCAAAAAGAACAAAGCCATCAGGCCGTCGTTGATCCAATGCAGCAGGGATTTGTCCAGCTGCAGCGGTGCGAACCCCAGCGTCAGCTTGGTCTCCCAAAGCGCGGCATAGCTGCCGCCCCACGGCGAGTTCGCCCACGACAGGGCCGTCACCGCGCAGACCATCAGCAGAATGCCGCTGGCCGCTTCCAGTTTTGCAAACCGGCGGAAAACGGAAATCACCCTGACCCCCGTTCTGATGACATGGCCGGCATCTGCGCCGCAGCCGCGCACATGCGGATCGCGCTCGGGTTCCACCGGCGAACCAATCTGGAAAGCCTGCTTGGCTTCGCTGACAGAGTCCTCTGAGGTAATCCCGTCATTTGATTTCGGGTTCGGACCGGTGCACGGACAGCCAGTGCGCCCTGATGGCCTCCTGGTGGCGCCCAAGGACTGCCTCGACCAACAGCGCGTCGTCTACCAGTCCGATGTGCGGAATCGTGTCAGGTATCAGATCATATCCCTTGAGGAAATAGATCAGCACAAAGCCAATTTCCCGCCGCGTCTCCGCGTCAGCGAATTCCCCTGCCTCCGTCTCCTCGAAATAGGTGATCAACGTCTCCAGCCGCCGGCGCAGCCGCGCCGAGTCTGTGATCGCCGAGGTCTTCTTGCGAAGTTCGGGCAGCAACCCGTGCAGGGCCTGCAAGGCGGACGGGGTGACCAACTGCGCCCCGTGTTCGAGGTAGCCGGCGGGACTGGATCCCAACCCCTCTTTCGTGGCGGTGCGGAGGTAAGTGTCGAGTTCGTGGGGAATGGAGTGCTTGGGCCGTTTGCGGTCGATTGGGGATTTTGTACTCATGGTTCTCAAGGAACCGCACCTCGCCATCATCTCAAGGCAGACTGGACTGGAAAATCCCACCAAGATTCCACGTACCGAGCGCGGTCCAGCAAAGACACTCCGCTCCACGCCAACCCCGCTCACAAAGGTTCCCGCAGCGACTCGCGACACGGCAAAGTGATGAGCGCGCGATGGTGCTCGGTGCGAGATCGACCGGCTACCGCTTGAGCGCGGCGTCCGGCAACGCTGACGAACGCAGGAAAATCAGGCCCAGCAGACCCAGCGCGGCCATGCCCAGCAACGCGGGGCCGTAACCGAAATTCGCCACGCCCCGACCGCCGACCCAGACTGCCCAGGCCTCGCATGCGTTGGTGGCGGCCATGAAGGTGCTGAACTGCGTCGCCCCCAGGCGCACGTCGGTGAGATCCATGAACAGCGCATAGGACGAAGCGGTGAACCAGCCGATACCGAGGTAGACCAGAACGAGACAACCCATCGCCACGGAGCCGGATGCTCCCCACGAAACCGCGAGGGCCAATCCCGCCACCGTCAGACTCAGGGCGATGAGCGCCACGCGCACCCGCCGTACCCGCTTGCCCCGGTCGGACCAAGGCCCGCCCACGATCCCACCGATCGCCATGGCCGCGACCACCGGCAGGGAGAAAAACCAACCCGTGGTGGTCGCCGGCACCTTCAGATCAATCAGCATCGGGCCGGCGAGCGCGCCGGCTGCCTCGAACCCAGCCCCCGCCAGCAGCGCGAAGCCTATACCGAGCCACGTGCTGCGTCGGGCAAGCACCTGACGGAGCGTGGGACCGAAATGACGCGTCGCCCGCTCGACCAACGGCGGCTCCTTGATGCGCGTCAGCAGCACCAGCAGCGAGAGCCACACCGCGGTCACGAGCGCACCGAACACCACCGGCCACCCTCCCTGCGAGGCGAGGATGATTGCTCCGCCACCAAAAAGACTGCGGCCCGTCAACATGCCGACCTGCATGGCAGCGTTGAGGCCACCCCGTTCCGCCGGCGGCACCGCCGAAATCGCCAGGGCGTCAATGGCGACATCCTGGGTAGCCGCGCAGACGGCGTGAGCCAGCAGCAGGAAAAACCAAATTCCGAACCCGGCCGACGGGGAGATGAACACCAGCGGCAAAAGGCAAAGCCCCATGCCGACCTGCGCGCTCGCAGCCCAATGGCGAAACCCCCAGCGCGGTCCGCGCCAGGCGTCCACCAGCGGGGCCCACAGGAATTTCAGGGTCCAGGGCAGCACCAAAGCCGCCGTCAACGCGGTAATCCTTTCAATCGCCACCCCTTCGTCCCGGAGCAGCGTCGGCATGGCCCACCAAAGGAAGCCTATCGGCGCCCCCTCGCTGAAATACAGCATGCCAAAGGACAGGTTGCGGGCACGGGCGCTGGCAGCAGGTGCAGACACGGCCTTACTCTGTAAACGCCAGCAGAACTTGTCAGCCCAGTTCCACTTAAGGCCCCATCTGCAGTCCAACGAGAGAAGCTGGCGGAGGGGGTGGGATTCGAACCCACGGTACCTTGCGGCACGCCTGATTTCGAGTCAGGTACGATAGACCACTCTGCCACCCCTCCGTGACAAGGAAGGGCAACGTAGGCCAGGACCCTCAAAACGGAAGCCGAAATTCACCCCGAACGGCAAAATCAGACGTTCTCGTCTTCGGTTCCATCCAATTCACGCCGATTGGCCGGCAGGTGCTGCGGGAAAAAACAATAATACAGCATCAGCTGCCAGCTGCGGGACGAGCGATAGAGCAACATGGGCACGATCAGCGCACCGCCGATGGCCAGCCCCACCGCCAGGCGTCCCCCCAGGATCCCGAAGTACCACAGGAGCACGACCGGGACAAGATACCCCACCAGGGTGACCCCGTAGTTGAGCGACATGGCGCCCAGAAAAAAACCCTCGTCCTTCTCAAAACGGAGCCCGCAGTCCGGGCAACCATCATTGAGCTCGAACAGCTTCCCTTCCTTGAAGAGCCGGTTGGCCCCACAATTCGGGCAGCAGTTGGTCAGACCGCGGACGATGATCTGGGATTGCGGGACTTTCATGCTGTCCAATCAGTCACGAATCACCGGCAATCGCACGGACAAATTCCGCGCGGGCTCAAGGACCAGCCGAAAGCGTTCAAAATGCGGAAGCCGGGGGGGGACTCGGCGGGAGGCCAGGTTGCAATGGTCGCGGCCAAGCCGGTTCCGTCCTCCGATCCAATCCGTCGCGAGTCACAGGGAGCGGCTTCCCCGGAATAAAAAAGGCGCTCCGTTGCGGGAGCGCCTTGAAAGGAAGAGCGTCAGACGCCTTAGGCGCCGAGCTGGAAGCGCGTGAAGCGACGGATCTGGATGTTCTCGCCGAGCTTGCCGACCTTCTCGGACAGGATGTCCTTGATGGTCTTCTTGCCCTCGGGATCCTTCACGAACGGCTGGTCGAGAAGACAGATCTGCGAGTAGTACTTCTCGAGCTTGCCCTCGATGATCTTCTGCACGGCGGCAGCCGGCTTGCCCACGAGCTGGGCGGCGGCGATGTCGCGCTCCTTGGTGAGGTCGGCCTCGGGCACTTCCTCGCGACGCACCACGGTGGGGGCGGCGGCGGCGATCTGCAGGCACACGTCCTGGCAGAACGCCTTGAAGTCGTCGGTCTTCGCGACGAAGTCGGTCTCGCAGTTCACTTCGACGATGACCCCGACCTTGCCGCCCACATGGATGTAGGCGTGGACGAGGCCTTCCTTCGTCGCACGGGAGGCAAGCTTGTCGATCTTGTTGCCGAGCTTTTTGCGGAGGATCGTGATGGCTTCCTCCATGTTGCCCTTGGCCTCATCGAGGGCCTTCTTGACGTCGAGCAGCCCGGCTCCGGTTTTCTCCCGGAGCTCGCTGATCATGGCGGTGGTGACGGTAGACATAGTGTTGGGACCTCTGCGGCTTAGACCTCGTCGGTGGTGACCGTGGACTTCTTGGCGGCGGTGCGGCCGACGCGCTTCTTGGCGACGGGCTTCTCTTCGACCACATCCTTCAGGTTCGCGGGAATGACCACCTTGTCGAGGTCGACCTCGCCGGTGGTGCTGGCGGCCTGGGTCTCGGCCGGCGTGGCGCGGCGGGTCTCGCGGTGAGCCAGACCGGCCTGGATCGCTTCCACGATCGTATCAACGATGATGCGCACCGACTTGGCGGCGTCGTCATTGCCCGGGATCGGGTGCGTGAGCTGGGTCGGGTCGGAATTCGTGTCCACGAGACCGATGGAGGGAATGCCGACGCGCTTGGCCTCGGCCACGGCGATCGCTTCGTAATTGGTGTCGATCACGAACATCGCGCGGGGCAGCGCGGTCAGGCCGATGATGCCGTCAAAATTGCGGGTCATGCGGGCCATCTCGCGGCGGATGGCGGATTCTTCCTTCGACGAGAACTTCTTGAGTTCGCCGTTGGTGTCCATCGCCTGGTACTTCTTGAACTTCGCGAGAGACTTCTTGATCGTCTCGAAATTGGTGAGGGTGCCGCCCATCCAACGGGTGGTCACGTAGGGCATGCCGGTGGTCGAGGCGGCCTCGCGGATCAGCTCCTGGGCCTGGCGCTTCGTACCGACGAGCAAAATATCGTCACCGTGGGCGACGAGGTTCTCGATGAACGCGCAGGCTTTTTCCAGCGCAGCGTGCGTCTTTTCGAGGTCGATGATGGTGATACCCTGGCGGTGGTCGAACACGTAGGGCTTGGAGCGCGGATTCCAACGCTTGGTCTGGTGACCGAGGTGGACGCCGGCATCGAGGAGGTCTTTGGGAGTTACGTTCATGGATCTATGTCGTGACGAGACACAGGTCGGCCAAATGGGCCGCCTTGCGATCGTTACTGCAGTTTAGGGTTGTTGAATTAAGGAACAGGAAGGGCTGAAAAGAGAGACCCGCCCCACCCTTGGCAAGTGGATTCTCGGGGAGCCTCCCTCTCTGTCCTAACTGGCATCCCGTCCGCGATTTAGCCCGCGATTATCAGCGTAAAGGTTTGACGAGCCGGCGACAGATCGGTGCATTTTTCCAGACCGTCGCCCGCGTACCCCTCATGTTCACCACTCTTCGTAACCTCCTTCGTTTCCAAGAAAGCGGCCTGTTGCTGGTCATTTTGGCTCTCGGGGTCTTGCTGACGGCCTTCAGCGGCTCGGTGCGCACTCCGGTCTTTGAGGTCGGTCCCGACGGCAACCGGCAGCGCGTCTTCAACACCAACGAGTCGGGCGAGCGGCTGCCGGTTTTTGAGGAGAAGAACAAGTTTTTCAACGCCCAGAATCTCGCCCAGCTCGCCAAGGACACCAGTTTCATCGCCATCATGGCCGTGGGCATGTCCCTCGTGATCATCTCCGGCGGTATCGACCTCTCGGTCGGCTCGATCTATGCCCTCGCCTCCGTTTTGGGCGCCCTCGCGTTCCGTCACTTTGGTCCGGATGGGGCTTCCCCCGACACGGCACCCTGGCTGGCCGTGTCCCTCGGGGCGCTGGCCTGCGTGGGCAGCGCGACCGCCTGCGGCCTCGTCAACGGCAGCCTCATCGTCGCCCTGCGGGTGCATCCTTTCATCATCACGCTGGGCGCCATGGCGATCCTGCGCGGCATCGCCTTTGTCGTCACGAAGGGCCAGTCCGTCGGCGGCTTCCCGCCGCTTTTCCGCGAAATGATCCGCTGGGAAACATCCGGCGGCCTCAGCCTCGTACCGCTGGGTGTGATGCTGGTCGTGTTGGCCGTCGGCTGGATTTATCTATCCCGCCTGGCTGCCGGCCGGCGGGTTTACGCCGTGGGCGGCAACGAACTGGCGTCGCGTTTCAGCGGTATCCGCGTCGACCGCGTGAAAATCGGCGTGTACCTGCTTTCCGGATTCGCCGCCGGCATCGCGGCGCTCATCGCCCTCGGCTATTATGGCAGCGCCAGTTCGGGCGATGGTCAGGGCTATGAACTGAACGTCATCGCCGCCGCCGTGGTGGGTGGTGCCAGCCTGACTGGCGGACGGGGCTCCGCCCTCGGGGCCGTGTTGGGCGCCCTCATCATCCAGATGATTGCCAGCGGCATCGTCATCCTGGGGATCGACCAGAATTACAGCCAGATCATCATCGGCTCGGTCGTCATCGCCGCCGTGGTTCTCGACAATTTCAACACCTGGCTCGCCAAGCGCCGGCTCACCCGGGCGAAACATTGATCAACCCGGCCTGTCCCTACCCTTTCCCCACAACCCCCCACATTATGAAACGTCTGACCCTCCTCGCCGCTTCACTGGCCTTCGCCCTCGCCGGCACTGCCGCCGAGCGCACCATCACCATCGGTCTCGTCGCCAAATCCCAGGGCAACCCCGTCTTCCAAGCCGCCCGCGTCGGCGCCGAGGACGCCGCCAAGGAACTGAGCGCCAAGTACAAGATGAACATCAAGATCGACTGGCGCACGCCCAACGAGGAGGACGCCCAGAAACAGGCCGAGGCCATCGAACAGCTCGTGCTCGCCGGCGCCGAGGGCATCGCGTTCAGCTGCTCCGACGCCAACAAGCTCACCGATGCCATCAACCGCGCCGTGGACAACGGCGTGCCCGTGGCCACCTTTGATTCGGACGCCCCCGCTTCCAAGCGCTTCGTCACCTACGGGGTGGACGACATCGAGTGCGGCAAACAGACGATGGAAGAGCTCGCAAAGGTGATGGGCGGCAAAGGCATCATCGCCGTCCTCGCCGGCAACCAGAACGCCCCCAACCTCCAGAAGCGCGTGCAGGGTGTCCGCGAGGTTGCCGCCAAATTCCCCGGCATCACCATCCGCGACGTCTATTACCACAAGGAGACCGCCCAGGACGCCGTCGCCAAAATCGAGCAGGTCATGCAGGCCAACCCCGACATCACGGGCTGGGCCATGATTGGCGGCTGGCCGCTCTTCACCGACAACGCCCTCAAGTGGCAGCCCGGCACCGTGCAGTGCGTCTCCGTCGACGCCCTGCCCGCCCAGCTCGCTTACATCCGGAGCGGCCACGTGCCCGTGCTCCTCGCCCAACAATGCTATGAATGGGGTCATCGTTGCGTCGAACTGCTCATCGAGAAGATCGTCGACCACAAGAACCCTCCGGCCGTGAAGGAAATCAGCGCCCTGATCCCCGTCACCGCGGCCAACGTCGACGCCTTCGCCAAGAACTGGGACAAGTGGCTGCCGAAGTGAACCGCCGCGGTTCACTTCGGAGTTATGCGTTGTTTGTTATGAGTTATGAGGACCCGATCATCCGGTTTTCCCGCCTAACTCCTAACTCTTAACCCCTAACGCCCGCCATGGCATTTCTTGAATTTAGCGGAATCACCAAGCGCTTCCCCGGCGTGCTCGCGCTCGACGGGGTGGGCTTTGCGGTGGAAAAGGGCACCTGCCACGCCCTGATCGGCGAGAACGGGGCGGGCAAGAGCACGCTCGGCAAGATCCTCGCCGGCGTGCACACCGCCGACGGCGGCGAGATCCGGCTGGAAGGCAAGGTCATCGCACCGGATTCCCCCCTCGCCGCCCGCGAGTTGGGCGTGGCCATGGTGCACCAGGAACTCGCCTTCTGCCCCAACCTGAGCGTCGCCGAAAACCTCTGTCTCGGTGACCTGCCCCGCCGCGCCGGCTTCGTGCAGCGCGGCGAGCTGCGCACCCGCGCCGCCGCCATGCTCGCCACCATCGGGGCCGACATTGATCCCGACGCCATCATCGGCACGCTCTCCACCGGACACGAACAACTCGTGCAGATCGCCGCCGCCGTCGGCACCGGCGCCAAGGTCATTGTGATGGACGAGCCCACCAGCTCGCTCTCGGCCTCCGAGACCGCGGAATTGTTCAAGCTCGTCCGCCAGCTGAAGGCGCGCGGCATCACGCTCATCTACGTTTCCCACCGTCTCGAGGAACTCTTCGCTCTCTGTGACAACATCACCATCCTGCGGGACGGACGCCACGTCGCCACCGAGAAGATCAGCGAAACCACCCCTCACCGCGTCGTCACCCAGATGATCGGCCGCGAACTGCTTATCGCCACGCCCAACCACCTCGCCCGCGAGCCCGGCGCCGAGCGCCTGCGCGTTGAGTCTCTGGCCTCTCCCGGACAATTTTCCGACATCACCCTCTCTGTCCGCGCCGGCGAGATCGTCGGCATCGCCGGCATCGTCGGCGCCGGCCGCAGCGAAACGGTCCAGGCTGTCTTCGGACTCGACCCCGCCGCCACCGGCAGGATCACGGTGGACGGCAAAGTCCTGCCCCTCGGCTCCGTGGACGCCGCCCTCGCCGCCGGCGTCGGGCTCGTGCCTGAGGACCGCAAGCGCCAAGGCCTCGTGCTTGGACTCAACTGCCGCGAAAACACCGCTCTCGCCGCCCTGCCCGCACTCAGCCGCCTCGGCTGGGTCAACCGCACCGCTGAGCTTGCCCTCGCCTCCCGCTACACGGACCGCCTGCGCGTCAAGGCTCCCTCGCTCGAATCCATCACCGCCGGCCTGAGCGGCGGCAACCAACAGAAGATCGCGCTCGCCAAGTGGCTCGCCCGCTCCTGCGACGTGCTCCTCATCGACGAACCCACCCGCGGCGTGGACGTCGGCGCCAAGGCCGAGATCTACCAGCTGCTCGACGAACTCGCCTGCGAAGGCAAAGCCCTGCTCGTCGTCTCCTCCGAGTTACCCGAACTCATCGGCCTCTGCCGCCGTATCCTCGTGATGCGCGAAGGCAAAATCGCCGGCGAAGTCGCCCGCGCAAATTTCAGCGAAGCTACCCTCATGCGCCTGATGGCCGGCGTGGCCGCCGCCTAAGCCATATCGATGCATCCGCAGCCCGGCCGCGATGGGCTGAGGGTTCGCTTACGGTGATAATAGCCTGCGAGCGAGTTTGCCCGGGACCCAGAACGTGGACTGTCGCGAGCAGGCTCGCTCCCACAAATCCAAATGCGTGGCCGACCCCTCGCCAGACCAACCTCCCGTCACCGGCCGCGCTGGGCCCGAGAGCAAAAGGTGAAAATAAAAACCCGTTGACAGCAGCCGGCACGTAAGCGTTCATGTCCCCTCACTTGTTGCAGGGTGGAGCAGCCTGGTAGCTCGTCAGGCTCATAACCTGAAGGTCGTTGGTTCAAATCCAACCCCTGCACCCAATTTGAAACCCCCGGAAACTGCTCCCGGGGGTTTCTGCTTAATGGCTTGCGCGATTTTCGAAAGAGCGGCTGTCCGCGTGCAACCTCAGTCAGCACGAGGCAACTTTGGGACACCAAAACCAAACATTACGCCAAACATTTTTTCGAGCCGAAAAGCAGGTTTTCCCCATCGGCCTTCAGGCTCCGCACCCGCAGGTCTGGCCGTTGAGCATCAATAAAATAGCCACTCCTGGCGGAGTGGCTACGGCAGCAAAAACCGGATGAAATCTAGGCGGCCGAAGG
>JBDKHE010000184.1:0-2505 GCA_039797805.1 Verrucomicrobiota bacterium | reverse complement strand
GAGCTCGACGCCTTCCGCGTCCTCGAAACGCAGGCCAAGGACAAGGGATTCAAATTCGACGCGAAACCGTGACGGGTGAGTTGGCTATTTCGTGACTACCGCTCAATGCATCGGCCGAGCTCAAGCGACACCTCCGCCCTGAGGGGTATCGCCCTTCATCCGGAACCAATCAATCTGGGGCCACCACGAAACACACAAAATGCACGAAATGAACAACCAGTCCGGACGGAGACCGTCTCAATGAAGTCACCACTCAGTGACTCCAACCAATCACGGTGTAATACTTCCTGTGCGTGCTCCTTTCGTGTGCTTCGTGTATTTCGTTGTGAAATCTGTCTGCATCGTTCCGGCTCCATCGTGGGTATTTCAAGCCCACGCAGGCGAAGTCCCCTGTAGCTAGTAGGGTGGCGCGAAGCGACGGGGTGCGTCCGGCCAATACCCGATCCGCTATCACGGACCTCCCGATCGGAATTTGGATCGGGAGGGCAGCCGGTTCAGTGCTTCGCTTTACTTGATGCCGAGCAGCTCGACCTCGAAAATCAGCACGGCGTTGGCCGGGATTTTTCCGTTCGAACGCGCGCCGTAGCCGAGGGAAGCCGGGACGGTCAGCTTCCACTTGTCACCGACCGACATCAGCTGCAGCGCCTCGACCCAGCCCTTGATCACACCTGTGACGGGAAACTCGACGGGCTCGTTGCGCTCGACTGAGCTGTCAAAAACCGTGCCGTCGATCAACGTGCCATGATAGTGCACGCGGACCGTGTCGGTCGCCTTGGGCTTCGCGCCAAACCCGGCTTTCAGCACCTCGTACTGCAGGCCGGAGGCCGTGGTCTTCACGCCCTTCTTGGTCTTGTTCTTGGCGAGATAATCGTTGCCCGCTGCCAGCTGTTTCTCGCCCTCGGCGGCCGCCATCTTGGCGGCGCGCTCCTGCATCGTGCCGAAGGCCGCTTGCAACTCGGTTTCCGGCACGCGGGTCTTTTCCTTGGCGAGTCCGTCCGCCAATCCGGCTTTCAAGGATTCCATGTCCACCTGCACCACGCCGTCGCGGGCCAGGCCGGCACCGATGTTGTAACCGATGCCATAGCTCACCTTCTGATCAACCGAAGCGATGCCGGACTTGGCGGCGGCAGCCGGTTCCGGCTTCTTGCCGCAGGCGGTGAAAGAGACGAGGGCCACGGCGAGCGCGGCTGACAGGGTGAGGGTGGAGCGTTTCATGAAGGTGAAGGGTAGTCGATGAGGTTTGATCAAGCTGGCGACTGAACGCATGTCCCCGCCCCGTGACAAGTCCCGGTTTGCGTGACCGCCCCCGGCGCGGGGCCGGCCGGCGGTCCCCGTGATCAACCTGCGAAATCCACCGCCACGAGGCAGACATCGTCCGGCAAGCCGGTCTGACCCGTCGGACTGTGTTGCTGGACCTCGGCCAGAACGCCATCAAGGAGGCTGGCGGTGTCTTGCGTCAGTCGGCCGGTCACGGCCTTGCGCAGCCGGGCCTGCCCAAATTCCTCCCCATCCGCACCCGCGACCTCGTAGAGACCGTCGGTGAACAGCAACACCGCATCACCGGGGGCCAGCGGACGTTTTACCGCGTCGTAGTTGAATTCTGGCATCAGGCCAAGGGCGGGGCCGGGACCGTCCGGCTGGGAACACGGTGAAACCTGGCCGCGGTTGCGCTGCAGGTGCAAGGGGGTGGGATGTCCCGCATTGGCCAGCCGGATCTCGCCCGCGGCGGCATCGACGACGAGGTAGACCGCCGTCACAAAGACCATGTCGCCCACCCGGGAGAGCAGCCGTTGCAACCGGCCATTGAGCTCGGTGAGAAAGGCCCCGGGCTCCCCGGCCAGGGGCTGCAGTTCGCCCAGCAGTCCGCGCAGATGCATCGTGATGAGCGCGGCGCGCACGCCGTGGCCCATGACGTCGCACTGGAAAACACCGGCGGCCTGCTCGGACACAGGAAACACCGAGAAGAAATCCCCCGCCACCTGGTGACAGGGAATCCAGCGGTGACTGAACCGCAACCGGGTGCGCTCCGGCCCGGCTCCGGGTGGAAACTCGGGATAGTGCTCCGGCAACAAGGCCTGCTGCACGCCCCTCGCCATGGCGAGATCGGCCTCCAGCTTTTCGTTGTGCCGTTTCAACTGGTCCGTGTATTCGGCCAGCCGCGCCTCGAGGCGGCGCCGCTCCAGGGCTCCGACGATGGCGCGACGCAACGCAAGCGGGCTCAAGGCGGTTTTCACCATGTAGTCCTTGGCCCCGAGTTTCATGGCTTCGACGGCCACCTGTTCGTTGCCCGCGCCGGTGAGCATGACCACCACCGGCCGCCGGCTCTCCGGCAAGGCATGAATCGCCGCCAGCAACGTGAGCCCGTCCTCGTCGGGCAATAGGTAATCAAGCAGCACCAGCTGGTGCGACCCGCGCCTGAACTCCTCGCGGGCCGCCTTGCCGGTCCCCACGCTGGTCACGGTGCAGGCCAGTTCGGCTCCGAGATTGCGCAACAATCCCCGCAGC
>JBDKHE010000183.1:0-3371 GCA_039797805.1 Verrucomicrobiota bacterium | reverse complement strand
GGCGCCCGGGAATTGGTTGATCGCCGGCGACCTTGCGGGCGTCGTCAAGCGACGCCCCTACACACACCAATTGGTGGAGCGAGAATGAGAGCCAAAGGACAGCTCAGCTGCATGAGTCCGGATGAAGAGGGGTAGCGCGCAGCGCCGGGGTGTGTCGGTTCAAATTCGCAACGGGACCTATCCCACCGCTCGTGGCAATTCGTGCCATTCGAACCTACCGCGCTTGGTCAGCCTGATAAAATATTGCACCTGCAGGCCGACCTCCGTCCCCTGCTTTATGCCCGCGCCCAGCCCGCTTCCCGAAAACACCGGACTCGCCTTCCTCGGCGAAGCCGCGTGGCCGGCCGCGTTGTTGACAGAGCGGGCTGCTGAAAAACTCCTCGCCACAGCCAACCGCTGCGGTCGCCCCAACGCTGATGTGCTGCGTCGGCGTCTGGCCGTGCTGGACGGCGAGCCGGTCGAGCAATGGCAGATCGATTTCCCTACCCACTTCACGTCGCAGGAGGCCGCCCTCTACGAGCAACCGTTTGCCATGCTGCAGCAGCGTGGCGCGGGAGCATTGCCAGCTCCCGGCGCAAACCCGGAGCTCCGCCGCGCCCTTGCCCGCCTCACGCGTTACCTCGCCCTGCCTGCGGCCGCGACAACGCCCGATTGGCGCTGGATTGAGGACGACCTCCTCCCCGACGCCACTTTGCTCGTGGTCGCCCGGGACGACGACTTCACGCACGGCGTGCTTTCCTCCCGGGCGTTCGGCCTATGGTGGCACGCGCATTGCGCCCAGCTCGGCCCCGTGGCCACCGTGGCAGCATTTCCCTTCCCCTGGCCGCCCGCGACCGCCCTGAGCGTCCTGACCAAGGCGCAGGAGGAACAACGCCACGCCATCGCCCGGGCTGCGCGCAGCGGCAACGAGGAGCAGCTGAACAGCGCCGTGTCCGCCGCCTACGGCTGGGCGACGGAATCGGATGTTTCAGAGCTACTCGGCAATTTGACGGCGCTGAATGGTCGCCGCGGTCAGTGAACCACACCCTGGTCCCGCTTAGCCTGAACACGCCTTTATTCCGGAGCGATGCAGTTGGATCTGTGGGAGCGAGCTTGCTCGCGACTCCGGGCGTGGCATGTCGCGAGCAAGCTCGCTCCCACATCCCCATCACCGCAAGCGAACGCCACTCCCATCAGCTAAGTATTATCGTGGAAGTATTAATCAGGTGGGCCGGCAGGTCCCTCTGCCGGCCATGACCGTCGTGGAAACGTAAGGTCCGCAAACGGGCACGCGCCGACTCGCTCTGCTGAGCTCCCGGTGCCGGTCACCCAACCTTCGTTGTGGCCGGGGACGTGCCCGTCTACCTAGGAGCTCGAGGCAATGTCCGGACTAACTGCATGAGTCCGGATGAAGACGGATGCCTGCAGGGCGGGGTGCGTCGGGAGTCACCGCGAATCCTCAGAACTTCCACTCCACGCCGGCGAAGGCGCCGAAGCCGAGCTGCGGGTAGCCGTGAACCTGCTCGTACTTTTCATCGAGCAGGTTCTCCAGCCGCGCCTTGATCGCCACGCGCGGCGTGACCTGCCACGCGCCGTACAGGCGCACGACAGTGAAATCCTCGCCGCGAATCGTCGCGAAGGTCGCGGCGTTCACGTCCATGCGGTCATTCACCCACACGACGCCGGTGCCCGCGCTGAAGCCGCTGCCAAAGTCATGCCAGAGATCGAGCGAGCCGCTGTTGCGCGGACGCCGCAGCAGGCGCGTACCGGCGACGAGATCATCGGCCTCGAGGTGGCTGTAGGCCAGCCGTACTTCGACGGCACCGGGCAACGTGAACTTGCCGGAGACTTCCAATCCCTTGGTGCTGGCGCGGCCGACATTCTTCACCGTGCTCGGAAAAGCCGCGAAATCGTAGGCGATCAGGTTGGTGATGCGAGTGTCGAACCACGTGGCGCTGAGTACGCCGCGCTTGTCCGCGAAGAACCAGTCCACGCCCGCATCCCACCCCTTCGCCTTCTCGGCATTGAGGTTGGGGTTGCCGACGTAGAACGAGCTCTGGCCATAGAGATCGAGGAAACTGGGCGACCGAAAAGCCGTGCCGTAGCTGGCGCGCAGCTTCCAGCGCGAGTCGCTGGACAACCAGGCGGCCGTCGCGCGGCCCGTGGTGGCGCGACCGTAGGTGTCGTGGTCGTCGCTGCGCAATCCGGCCGTCAGATAGACATGCTCCACCGGCGTCCACTCATCCTGCAGGAAGATCGCGAACAGCTGCTGCCGGCGGTTGATGCTGCCAAAGCCGGTGTTGCGCGTGTGATTGGTCTCGGCGGTGATGCCGCCGGTGATGCGGTGCTGTTCCTGGCCGACGTAGGTGCCCTGCCAGTCAAGCACGGCGCGGCGGTTCTTCACGACGGTGGTCGAGGTGCCGTTGAAGGATGTGTAGCGCCGGTCCTGACCGCCGAGCACGGCCTTGCTGGAAAACTCCGGCGACGGCGTGAAATCGGCGAACACGGTCGCGAGCTGGTTGCTCTCGCGCTCCTCGTTGTCGGGATCGTTCGCGCCCCAGCCGATGGCGGCACCCGGCGAACCGTACACGCCGATGAAACCGCGCCACGTGGCGCCGACGGCGACCTTGGCGGACAACTTCCGGTCGACGCGCAACACGTAGGTGGTGCTGTCGAAGGCGTTGTTCACGCGTTCATTGTCCGTGTGCCCGCCGTTGATCGAGAAAGTATAGCCGCTCTGCTCGTCGCCCGCCTGCACGCTCGCGGCGCCCTGATAGGTGCCGAAGGAGCCCGCCTCGACCGAGACCGCGCCGCTCATCGGACCCGTGCCGCGCTGGCCGCGGATCGCGATCACGCCGCCGATCGCCTCGCCGCCGTACAGCGTGCTCTGCGGGCCGTGCGACACCTCGAGGTTGTCACAGGCGCCCATGCACGCGCCGCCGAGGGTGGCTTGATAATCCGTGTTGGGGTCGTTGGCGCGGATGCCGTCGACGAGAAACAGGGTCTGGTTGGAATTGCTGCCCCGCAGGAACAGCGAGGTCACGCTGCCGGGTGCGCCCGAGGCGGCGGTCCCGGCGCCGGGAATGCCGGCGAGCACCGAGCTGAAGCCGGTGAGCTGCATGCGCGCCAGATCGGCGGCGCTGATGGCGTCCACGGCGGTGCCGGTGGTGGTGAGCGCCGCGGGCGTCCGCGTCGCGGTGGTGACATAGGCCGGCAACGCGACGGGCGTCGTTTCCTGGGCCAAGACGCGGCCGAGGCCGGTCGTTGCGATGACAATAAGGGCAAGGCGTCGCAGGGACGCCGGATTGATTGGATACATGGTCTGCTGATCCTAACGGCAAGAGCAGACCGTTGTTCCGCAGGCACGGGATAATCCCGCGATGGTCCCGGGC
>JBDKHE010000182.1:0-4130 GCA_039797805.1 Verrucomicrobiota bacterium | reverse complement strand
TCGCCGCGGGCCTTGAAACGCTTGTGCACCCAGAAATATTGTTCCGGGGCGAGTCGGATGTTGTCCTCGATGAGCCGGTTGATGCGCACGGCATCGGCGGAGAGGTCATCGGTGGGATAGTTCTCCAGGGCTGGATGAATCGTCAACGTGTACGAGCCGTCGGCTTCGCGCCGGGCAAAATAAGGCACGACCGCGGCGCCGGTCATCTTGGCGATCTTGGCCGTGGCGGTGTTGGTGATGGCCGGCACGCCGAAGAAAGGCAGGATCTCCGATCCCGGCGTGCGCTTGCCCTGGTCGGGGGCATACCAGATGGCGTGACCGGAGCGCAGGGCGCGGATCAGTCCCTTGAGATCGTCGAAGTGCACGGCGACGGAGGCGACGCGCTCGCGGTGCCGGCGCATGGGGAGCGCCACGACGGGGTTGTTGGGCTCGCGGTAGAGGCAGCCCACCGGGAGGCGGGAGACGAGGTAGACGCCACACAGTTCCAACGTCGTAAAGTGGGCGGTGAGCAGCACGACGCCCTTGCCGGCGGCGAGGGCCTTCTCGAGGTGTTCGGTGCCGACGATCTGGTGCGGAGGCAGCTGGTCGAGCGGCTCCCACCAGCCGGCGGTGGTTTCGAACAGGCCGAAGGCAAGGGCCTCGAAGTGGGCGAAAGCCAGCGCCCGGATTTCGGCGGCGTCTTTTTCCGGGAAGCACAGCCGGAGGTTCACCAGCACGACATGGCGGCGCAGGCGCACGATGTTGAATACGAACCAGGCGAGCGCCCGGGCCAGCCGGCGGCGTTCTTTCCAGGTGAGCCAGCGGGCACAAAGCCAGAAGAAGGCGAGCCCGGTCCACATCGGCCAGTGCGTCGGGACCCAGAGATTGGATTGCTCGCTGGCGCGGCTCATGCCTTGGAAGCCTGACGGTAGAGCTGCGGGTTCAGCGACGGGTCGTTGTACATCTTGAACTGGAAATAGACCGAGAAGGTGCGGCGGCCGGCGGCCACATCGTCGAGCAACTGGGTGAGGCTGAGCGCAAGGTCGCTGCGCTGCCGGCGGATCCGGTCGAGTTTTTCGGTACACTTTGCGCGGTGCTCGGCGGAGGCATCGGCGCGAACGGTCTCCTCGTGCATGTGAAACTCCTTCAGGGCGAGAATGGACAGGCGGTCGATGATCATACCCGGAGTCTCGGAGTTGCGCGGACAGTCACCGGTCCTGGGCTGCAACCCGGCGACGAGCGCCTTGTCGATTTCCTCGGCAAAGTTGTTGCGTTCCTGATTGAAGCGGTCGATGGCGCGCTTGGCCCGATAGACGGCCTCAAAGCCGAGATCGTCGCGACGGGCGACGTCCTCCTCGTGCCAGAGGGAGAAATTGCGCAGGTGATTCTCCTCGATCAGGCGCAGAAAACCCTGGCCGGTGACGGCCGGAGGGGTGTCGTGCCAGCGACGGGTCAGTTCAGTCTGAAGGGCGGCGATTTCGGGAACGGAAACCATGCGGAGCCAGCGTGTGCGGAGGCGCCCGGCCTTGGCAAGCCGGCGTTGGCTGCGGGGCGGGCGGGTTCAGGCCCCGAGGACTTTCTTGATCATGCGGCCGAGATCGCCCACGCGGTACGGCTTGGTCAGATAGCCGAGGAAACCCTGCTCGAGAAACTGCCGGGCCATTTCGTCGTTGTCGTAGCCGCTGGCCACGATGGCCCGCACCTCGGGATGCAGATCGCGCAGGATTCTGAAGGCCTGTTCGCCGCCCAGGCCGCCGACGACGTTCAGGTCCAGGATCACCAGGTCGTAGGGCCGGCCGATGTTGAGGTAGCGCTTGTAGAACTGCACGGCTTCCTCGCCGTTGCGGGTGAGGTCATACTTGTAACCGAGCCCTTCCAGCATGCTACCCGTCAGCTCGCTGATGCTGGGGTCGTCGTCCATGAAGAGCACGCGGCCGGTGCGCTTGGCGTAGTTGAAGGCCGGTGCGCGGCGGGCTTCCACCTCGCCCGGCTGGTCGGCGAGAGGGAGGAAAACGGTGAAGGCGGTGCCTACGCCGGGCTCGGATTCCACGCCCATCTGGCCGCCGTGACGTTTGACGATGGCGAGCACGGTGGCCAGGCCGAGGCCCGTGCCGGTCTTTTTGGTGGAGAAGAAAGGCTCGAAAATCCGGTCGATATGCTCGGGCTTGATGCCGCTGCCGTTGTCGCGGACCTCGATGGAGGCGTACATGCCCGCGGGCAGGGCGGCGATCTCGCCTTGGGCGAGCGTGACATTCGCGGCCTTGATCCAGATCTGGCCCTGGCCCGTCGGCATGGCCTGAATGGCGTTGATGATGAGGTTCTGGAAGACCTGCATGATCTGCGCGCGGTCGACACAAAGGGAGCCGGCGTCCGGGGCGACCTGCACGTCGATCTTCACGGTCGTTCCCGATCCCGCCAGACGCACCGTGTCGGCGAGAATGTCGGCGGTGCGCAGCACCTGGCGGACGGCCGTGCCGCCGCGCGCGAAGGTGAGCAGCTGCTTGCTGAGGGCCTTGGCCGCGATGCAGGCCCGCTCGCTGTTGTCGAGGCCGGTGTAATCCCGGTTGTCCTTGGCCAGGGAAACCCCGCCGAGAATCGTGGTCAGCAGATTGTTGAAATCGTGGGAAATGCCACCGGCGAGCTGTCCGAGCGATTCGAAGCGATTGGCGCGGATCAGCTCCTCGGGGGTCAGGCTCATTTCCCCGGGACTACGGAAGACGACCACGGCACCCACCGTCTGGCCGGCGGCATCGATCACCGCCCGGGCGCTGAAAACCACGGGATGGGCGACCGCCGCACCGACATCGAGGGCAAACTCGGTGTTGAGGGTGGTGGGCTCGCCCGTAGCCAGGGCCTTTGCGATCGGGTTTTCCCCCGGCTGGCCAGTCTGAAGGTGAACCAACCGGAAAACCCCGCCGGCATCCAGCCCGAGTTGGGCGGCGAGGGTCGTGCCGAGGAGTTTTTCCGCCTTGGCGTTGAGGTGGACGATCTGTCCCTGGGCATCGGTGACGACGACGCCTTCATGCAACTCGGCCATAACGGCGCTGAGATGCGTGGCGGAAAATCCTTCGTTCGGTCCGGTCGAGGCTGCGTCCGTCAGCGGGAGCACGAATCCGAAGACGCGGCTCAGTTCCTTCTTTCGTGAGATGTGCCGGATGATGCAGGCCTGCACCGGCACATCCCGTTCCTCGCGATGACGCAGGTTGATCACGTCGAGGTACGAGGGTTGGGTGGGGTGTTGGGACAGGAAGTAGGCCGGAAGGCCTCCGGCCGTCTCCTCCATCGGCAGGCTGCGGAGCACGGACTCGAGCGTGTTGGGCAGTTCGTTGTCCGCGTATCCCAGGTAGGATTTGAACCCGGGCGAGAGCCAGTAGAGGCCGGCTGAAAAATCGAGGTCGAAGAGCCCCGCGCGGCCGGTATGGCCGTACTCGCGCAACCGTTCCTCGGCCCGGTAACCGGATTCCTCGGCTTCCTTGCGGTCGCCGATGTCGAGCTGGACCCCGACCACCCGCTGCAGGGCGCCGTTGGGGCCGTAATGCTGCACGCCGATGCAGTGCAGCCAGACGTAGTGTCCCTCGGCGTGCTTCATCCGGAATTCATGGGAAAACTGACGGAACCCCGTGGTTCCGGTGCGGCCCTGCCGGTCGGGGGCCGCCGCGCTGTCGTCGGGGTGGATCAACGCGAGCCAAGTCTCATAGGTGTTGCCGAGGTCGTCCTCGGCATAACCCAGCACCCGTTTCCAGGTGGGGGAGTAGTAGACCTCCCGTTTGAGGAAGTTCAGGTCAAAGAAGCCAAGGCTGCTCCGGGCCGTCAGCAGATTGAGAAAATGTTCAGGCGCCAGACCGGTCACGTCCACGGTCGGGGGTGGCGCGGCCGGGGCAGAAGGGGCGGGCAGGGAGACGTAGGCCAAGTAGTGGAGCGGGTCGCCGCCGGCGTTTTCCAGGCGCACGAGGACATCGAGTTCGGCCCTCTCCTTGGGCTGGAGCCGGAGGCTGATCGGACGTTCGGCCGCGGCGGCAATCAACACCTCCCATTGGGAAACGGCCAGATCCGGGTCCTGCGAGACGACGTCGAAAGCAAAGAGGTGGGGAAAGAGATCGCCGATCAGCTCGGCTGGTTTCGCCTGCCAGAGGGCGCAGGCGGCGGCGTTG
>JBDKHE010000181.1:0-8894 GCA_039797805.1 Verrucomicrobiota bacterium | reverse complement strand
CGGCATTGTCTTGGGCATGTCTTCCAAGGTCTTCCATGGATGGCTTACGCCGGGTGGCAGTTTGCCGTTCTGGTTTGCCGTCTATTCCATCACCATGTGGGCCACCAAGGGGACGACCATTGGCGGGATCATTTGCGGCATCAGGGTCGTGCGGCTGGATGACCGGCCCATTGATTGGGGTGTAGCGATCGTCCGTGCCTTGGGTGCGTTCCTTTCCCTGGCAGTAGCCGGGATCGGTTTCATCTGGGTGGCATTTGATGACGAGAAGCAGAGCTGGCACGACAAGATTGCTGGCACGACAATTGTAAAAGTACCCAAAGGCACTCCTCTGCTCTGAACGATGCGTTCGTCGGTTATTCGGCGGAGCCACGTGCTCCGCCTTTTCGTTTGCCGAAGTCGGCTTTTCTGCCCTACAGCCTTGTAGCCTATGACGAAAGCACTGGTCGGAATCATCATGGGCAGCTCCTCGGATTGGGAGACGATGCAGCATGCGGCGGCGACGCTGGATGCGCTCGGGGTTCCGTATGAAAAGCGGGTCGTGAGTGCACATCGCACCCCCAAGCTCATGGTGACCTACGCCGAATCGGCCGAAGAGCGTGGCTTGAAGGTCATCATCGCCGGTGCCGGTGGTGCGGCTCATCTCCCTGGCATGACTGCTTCACTGACGACATTGCCCGTGCTGGGTGTGCCGGTGGAATCGAAGGCGTTGAAGGGGTTGGATTCTCTGCTCTCCATCGCCCAAATGCCGGGTGGCGTGCCGGTCGCGACCTTTGCCGTCGGCAAAGCCGGCGCGATTAATGCGGCCTTGTTTGCCGCTTCGGTACTGGCGCAAAGCAGCCTGAAGACCCAACGCGAATGGATGCGCTTTCGGGCGACGCAGACCAAGAAGGTGCTGAAGACCAAGCTGCCGTGAGCGGAAATCAGTCACTTCTCAACGGTACCACCATCGGGGTCTTGGGCGGCGGCCAGCTGGGTCGGATGTTGGCGCAGGCGGTCAAACGGCTGGGCGGTCGGATGCACGTTTTTGAACCTCAGGCGAATTGTCCGGCGGGCGCCGTGGCGGACAAGACCGTCACGGCCCCCTATGAGGATATCGCGGCGCTGTCGGCTTTTGCGCGGGAATGCGACGTCATCACCTACGAATTTGAGAATGTGCCGGCGGCTCCCCTGCGGGCCATTGAAAACCTGACGCGTCTCCGCCCGCATTGGCGGGTGTTGGAGACCGCCCAGAATCGATCTCGGGAAAAGAATTGGCTTAAGCAAAACGGCTTTCCTCATGCCCGCTTCGCCGAGGTGGCTGCCGGTGGCGATCTGACCGGAGGGATTCGGGAGGTCGGTGTGCCGTGCGTCGTGAAGACGGCGGATTTCGGCTACGACGGCAAAGGCCAGCTCAAGGTGATGAGCGAAACAGACCTTCCGGCGGCGATGCAGCGCTTTGCGGGTCAACCGGTCGTCATTGAACAGTTTATTGATTTTTCCTGCGAAGTCTCGGTGGTGGTGGCGCGGTCTGAACAGGGGGAAGTAGCGGTTTTCCCGGTTTCGGAGAACATCCACACCAACCATATCCTGGACTTTTCGATCGTGCCGGCCCGGCTGCCGGCGGCGGTCACGGCAGCAGCCGAGAAAATGGCCCGGGAGGTCGCGGAGAAAATCGACCTCGTCGGAGTCCTGGGCGTGGAGTTTTTTGTCACGAAGAGCGGCGCGGTGCTCATCAACGAGCTGGCGCCAAGGACGCACAACAGCGGGCACTACACGATGGATGCCTGTGTGACCTCGCAGTTTGAGCAGCAAGCCCGGGCTATCAGCGGCCGGCCGCTGGGGGCGGTCACGCTGACTTCCCCGGTCGTGATGGTGAATATTCTGGGTGATGCCTGGGCCAAGGGGGAACCGAATTGGGCCGCTCTGCAGGCCGAGCCTCACATTCACCTGCACCTTTACGGCAAGGCGGAGGCCAGACCGGGCCGCAAGATGGGACATTTCAACGTGCTGGCGACGGATGCCGACACGGCCCTGCTTCGGGCGCGGGCGGGCAAAGCGCTTTTGTGAGTTGCGCCCGGCCGGATGGATCCCGGTGAAGGCATAAAAAAACTCCCGCCCTTGCGGGCGGGAGTTGAAGGTCAGGCGACCGTTTTCGAATCAATACTCGAAGTTGGCCGAAAGACGGAAGTAGCGCGGACGCTGCCAGGAGGACGGCGTGCCGTAGGAATAATCCGTACCGCCGGAGGCGTTCTGATAGGTCTCGACAACCTCGGTGACGGCCTTGCCGTTCAGGATATTGAAGGCGTCAAGCGTGAAGGACACCCGGTTGTCGGCCCACTTCGGGCGGTAAACCAGCGACAGGTTGGTGTTGAACACCCAATCGGTCGTGCCCAGCGAGCCACGGGGAGCCGCGAAATAATCGTTGCTCGTGCTGCCGCGCACCGGATCCGCGCGCCAGCCGATCTTGTTGATCGGACGGCCCGAGGAGAGGAGGACGTTGGCACCGAGGCTCAGCTCAGGCGAGATGGCGTATGAACCGAAGACCTTGACCTGATGGCGACGATCGTTCGGCAGGTAGCCCTTGGTGTTTTCGGTGACCATCGGGCTGTCGAACAGGATGGTGATACCGGCATCGTCCTGACCGTTGTCGGAGAGCACCCAGCCTTCGTAGTTACCGAAGGACTGCGACCAGGTGTAGGAGAACGAAGCGCTCCACTTGCCGTCCCAGACCTTCTCGGCGAAGAGCTCGAGGGCGTAGTAAACACGGCTGGCCTTCGGGTAGCCGAGCAGCTCGGGCGAGAGGGTGGCCTCTTCGTTGGCGGACAGCGTGCCGTCACCGTTGAAGTCCCAGAACATGTGGATCGGGCGACCAGGGTTCGCGAGCACGTAGGCGTGTTCACCGGTGGCGTCAAAGCCGCCGAAACCGTGGGTTTGCGCCCAAGCGGTAAGGGCATGGTCGACGATCATGTCGTCCATCGCGGTGCCGCTGATGATGCGGTGCGTGAAACGAGCGCCGACCGAGACGTCCTTGTTGAGGGCGTGCTGGATGCCGAGAATGTATTCGTCCTGATACATGGGCTTGATGTCCATGTCCACGATCTCACGGCGGTCCTTGACCGTGCCGTCGGAGAACACATTGGTGCCGCCGAGCTGCGCGCCCTTAACCGGAGTATTGTCCGCGTTGACCGAGGTCAGCACGAAATACTTTTCCGTGAAGAGTTCGCCGCCGGCGAGACGCACATTGGTGTTGGACGCGACCGGCAGGTGGTAGCGGCCAAAGTTGGCGAAGATCTTGGTCTTCTTGTCACCGCTCAAATCATACGAAGCGGCCAGGCGGGGGGCCTTCTGGCCGGTGATCTTGATGAAGGTGTTGCCTTCACCGTTGAGGTTCTCGAAGGACTCATTGCGGAGACCAAGGCGGAGATTGAGGCGGTTGTTGAGGAGGCTCCAATTGTCTTCAACATACCAAGCGTCGGACTTGACCTGGAAGGATCCACCGTTCTGGTAGACGCGCTCGCGGACGGCGCCCACGTTGGTGCCGGTCACGGTCACGCCGTTGATCTTGCCGGCATTGGCACCGGTGGTCGGAATCGCGTAATAGCGCCAGTATAGGCCGCCGGAATAGAGCGAGAGATCCTTGGAGAGATTGTCCTCACTGTCGTAACCAGCGCGCAGACGGTGCGACCCGAGCAGCTCGAAGGGATACTCCACGTCGAAGCGGGTGGCCTTGCGTTGATCGGAAGCGGTGGAAATCAGCAGGTTCGGGTTACCCTGAACATAGACCAAGCTGCCGGAACGACCGTCGTAAATGAACGGCTTGCTGTCTTCGGAGCCGGAATCGGTGCGGTTCTGGAGACTCTTGCCCAACATGGCGGACACCTGGAGCTTCTCGAAGAAGACGCCCGAGTATTTGCCGATATGGGTGCGACCACCACGATCATAATAGTTGGTCGCAGGGGTGCCGCTGACCACACCGGTCTTGTAGTTGAAATCATACTCATTGTCCACTTGGCGGGACTCGTCCTGGAAGCCGGTGTACTCAAGGCGGTGACCATCGAAAGGAGTGATATCGATTTTCACGGCATAGAACGGGTCATCAAGATTCCGCTCCAACATACGCGTGCCGTTGGTGACGGCGTCTTCGCGCTTCACGCTGCGGGCATTGTAGATACCGTAGAAGAAGATCTTGTTCTTCCAGATCGGGCCGCTTGCCCACACATTGGCTTGGTACTCCTGCCAGTAATCAGCGTCGTTGTAAACCAGCGGCACCACGGTGCCAGTTGCGTTGGTGTAGTAAGCGCTGGGAGCGTTTTGACGGCCGGCATCCGGCTGGAAGAAAACGTTAGCGCCAGCATGATACTCATTGGAACCGCTCTTGGTGGAGGCGTTGATAACGCCACCGGTCGAGCGGCCGAATTCTGCACCATAGCCACCGGTCTTGACCTCAAATTGGTTGTAGAACTCGTAGGGAATTTCTGCCGGGTCGAGACCGTTACGGAAATTACTAATGTTGAAACCGTTGATGAAGTAGGCGTTTTCGGAAACCGAGGCGCCACCGAATGAGGCCAGGTTGCCGAAAGCGGTATCACCCAAGGTCGTGCCGGGAGCGAGCAAGGCAACCGCTGTGGGGTTGCGGGCCACCGGGAGGAGATCCAGGGTCTTCGCGTTGAAAACCGTGACCGTCTCGGTGCTGGCGAAGTCGATCGGGTTGACGGACAGACCGCCGACCACGAATTTCTCGAGTTCGAGAACGTCTTTGCCGCTGCCAACGAGAGTGTTGGAGTTGATGGCCACGCTGACTTCCTTGGTGGTGCCATCGCTGAAGGTCACCTTGTAGTTACCAGGAGGCAACGCACCGATGCGGTAGGTGCCGTCAGATGTCGCCGTCGACATGCGCTTGGCGCCGGTGTCCAGATTTTCAGCCGTCACCGTGGAGTCCGGGGCAACTTTGCCGTAAAGAGCGCCAGTGGTTTGTTGAGCGTACACCGACGTGCTGCTCGCCACGAAGGAGAGGGCAAGCACGGAGGCCATTGTAAAAGCACTCGCCTTGTGGCGAATGCGCGTGAGTGCATGAAGCACCCCGTTATTGCTAACGGAACGAGCGTTCATAGTTTAGTAGTAGTGTGTTGTGTTAGGACAGAATGCTGCCTTTCAGCCGCCACTCTGTGTGTTAGTTCCGTCCTTGGTGAATCAGGACCGTGTCATACATTCAACCTGAAATTTTAGGATATCTTCGCAAATGTCCGGGGAGCAGTCTTATTGGCAAAACTGTAAATTCACATCAGCCAACGTTATATCTGCTCCAAGGGTCTAGTCTCGGAAAGATTTCCAAGAAAACCTTAGCTCAAAAGTTCAGCAATAAAATGCCGTCTTTTGCGGGAGTGCCCAAATCGGGCAGGCCTTTTTTGGGGGGTGCTGACCCCAGAACCATCTTCTTTTCTTTGCGCGGAAACGATGAAACCAAGGATTCAACACCGTTCGTGAGGATCGGCGGACTCAGGGCCAGTTGACCAGCGCCCGAGATTCGGATCCGCAATTTGGTTTCAGGCGAAATGACGGGAACGGTGAATTCGCGACGCAGCTTTGTGACCGGTCGGGCGGCCTGGGCGCGAAATTCGATCGCGTATCGGCTGGCAATTTCCTGCCAACTGCCGTCGGTCGCCCGCTGCTCGATGATGAGTTTTTGAACGGCGGGAGCAAAATTGTATACCCAGAGCTGCAGCTGCCAGGCGCCGCAAACGGGAGTGGGACCCCAAACCAGGTTGTGGTCCGACCTGACTTTTTGCAGCCAATCGCGCCAGATTTTCAAGCGGGCCGCGTCGTTGGCGAGCAGGGTTTCGTTCTGGCCGGTCGTGCCGCGGTCACGGGTCCTTTGCCACATGCCTTTGGCGGCCTTGAGCCCTGCCTTGATGGCCATCCCGAAAGCGACCGCGTCGTCCAACATGCGTTTCATTTCGCCGATGAAGTCGCCCGATCCAGATTTCTTCAGGATTTTCCGGAGCCTGAAAACGTCCCGAGCCGCTTGGCGAACGAATACATCGCGTCGGGCCAGATACAGGCGCAGACTCAGGCTTGCCGCGAAGGCGTTGGGCCATTGGTAGGACGCGGCCTGCAGCCGTTCGTAGAATACCCGTTCCCGAAGGAATGGTTTGAGGGAATCATTGCCGGCAAAGACGTCCCAACGGTCGTTGACCTGCCATCGGGCGTACCCCGCGAAGGCATGGTTGTCGGCGGTGAGCAGGGCGCGGGATTGAACCCGAGGGTTTTTCGATTTCTGGGCGCGCGCCAAGCCCCTGGCCAGCATTGTGGTGGCGTCGTCCTGGGATGGCTCCAGCCAGAGGTTCGCCGCAGCCGCGTCGACCACGGTGGTGGTTTCCAGCGCCAGTCGGTAGGCCTCCCACGACGTGATCAGCAGGCCGTCGGCTTTGACCGCCTGACAGCGGTGCCACCAAGAGCGGATGTTGGCCAGCCGGTCGCCAAAGACAGGCAGGGGCTCGTAGCGGAAGGCGCCGTTCATCGGGCAGCCATAATAGCGAATCCCCTGCTTGCGGAGGGCTGGATGCAAATCCCTCTCGGCAAAATTGAAGAATTCAACCCGTGGCTTCCGGTTGAACGGATAATAATACCAGTCGTAGGCCGTGATGCCGGCCGGCAGTTGCGGAATGGCCTCAGGGACGAAATACAACATGTCGGCCCAAAGGCCCATCTGGAGTCCGAGACCGGCGGTTAAGCTATGGAGGCGATTGACGTGACCGGCGAAATGGCCGGACAGGCCAATCCGCGCAACTTCCTCCCGGCAACGAGGGCACTTGCCGAGATGGAAGGATTCGTCGAGCCCCACGTGGACTTTTCCTGCAGTGCAAAACGGCGCCATGTCGCGCAACAGCTTCCCGGCAACCTCCAAGGCGCGGTCGTGCAACGGACAGATCTGACCGTTGACCAATGGATCGCCGGAGTCATCACGGAGCTCGTTCAAGTCCCGGAGATCCGG
Organism: Verrucomicrobiota bacterium; assembly: GCA_039797805.1. Lineage (GTDB taxonomy): Bacteria > Verrucomicrobiota > Verrucomicrobiia > Opitutales > Opitutaceae > Lacunisphaera. The sequence continues at coordinate 1,924 of JBDKHE010000181.1, read as the reverse complement.
GTGTTTGATCAGGTATTGGGTGTGTCCCAGCAGATTGACGATCGGCACGACGCGGATGCCGTGTTTCTTGGCCTCGGCCACCAGTTGGCCCAGCTCCTCGTACCGATAGGCATCCGTCCGGCCGATACCGGGCAAACTCGGGTAGTGTACGGCGTCCTCGAGATGGAGGTAAAGTTCCTCGTAGCCCCATGCGGCATAGCGCGGGAGCAGCTTCCGGAGGAAATCCGGTCTTTCAACCTGGCGGGCGAGATCCCACTGAAAGGCGCGAATCATGAATGCAGGACTCGCGCCCCTTGGGGTGGGCTCAACCGCGTTTCTGCCCGAGGAGTTGCTCCAGCTTGACGATGTCAGCGGAGAACAACCGGATGCCTTCGGCCGTTTTCTCCGTGGCCATGGCGTCTTCGTTCAACGCAAAGCGGAAACTCTTTTCGTCGAAAGAGACCTTTTGCAGGTCGGCGCCCTTGGCCGCGACGGGGTCCAGTTTGCGTACGAGCGGTTCGTTGCTGGCCTTGAGTTCCGCCAGCAGGGTCGGCGCAATCGTCAGGAGGTCGCAGCCGGCCAGTTCGGTGATTTCCCCGCGGTTGCGGAAGGAGGCGCCCATGACCTCGGTCGTGTAACCAAATTTCTTGTAGTAGGTGTAGATCTGGGTGACGGACTTCACGCCCGGATCCTCGGTCGGCGAGAAATCCTTGCCGGTGCTCTTCTTGTGCCAGTCGAGGATGCGACCCACGAACGGCGAGATGAGCTTGATGCCCGATTCGGCGCAGGCCACGGCCTGGGCGAAGGAGAAAAGCAGGGTGAGGTTGCAGTTGATTTTTTCCTTCTGGAGCTGCTCGGCCGCCTTGATGCCCTCCCAAGTGGAGGCGATCTTGATCAGGATGCGTTCACGGGAGATGCCGGCTTTCTCGTACAGAGCGATGATCTCATGGGCTTTCGCGATCGTGGCATCACGATCAAAGGACAGGCGGGCGTCCACCTCGGTGGAAACGCGGCCCGGCACGATCTTGAGAATCTCCAAACCAAACAGGACCAGCAACCGGTCGATGATCTCGCCGGTGGTCGCCGTTTTGCCCGAGTCTTTGATTGCCTGATCGATGATCCACGCGTATTCTGGCATGGCAGCGGCCTTGAGGATCAGGCTCGGGTTCGTCGTCGCATCGCGCGGGGCGAACTGTTTCATGCTGGCGAAGTCGCCGGTATCGGCGACCACAACGGTGATTTGTTTGAGCTGGTCGAGTTGGTTCATGGCGTGGGGGAATCAGAGGTTAGGGCCGCGGGGTGCGCACGTAAATAATTTCTCATCCATTCGATGCCGGACTTTTCGGTGGCAAAGGCGCCGTCGAGCTGGGATTCAAAGGCGGCATCCAATGCAGGTTTGAAATGAGGCCCTGGAGCACATCCCAGCGCGATCAGATGCCGGCCGAACAGCAAAGGTTTGGGAGCGACGTGCTCCAAGGCCAGACGTTGCGCCGCTTTTCGCAGAAAACCGAGCCGCTTTTCCGTTTCGGCCGAGACGAGCGGGGGACGCCCGAGATGGTCCGACCGCATCACGGCGATCAAGTCGTCGAGAGTGGCTGGGGCAATCTTGCGGGACAAGCGCCGGACGGTTGTATCCCGGTATTCCGAGGGACCGTCGTGATGCAGCAAGTGATTCACCACCAATGGACGGACATAGGTTGCGATTTCCAGCGGGGCCCCGATGCGCAGGAGGAAGGATTCCGCAAGCGGTCCGCCGGCAGCCTCATGCTCGGGGCTAGTCCAACGGAGTCGGCGCTTCCGCATCGCTTGTTTGGTGGTCACGGCCTTGCCAAAATCATGGGCCAGCACGGCCAACGATAGAACTCGGCGCGTCGTGGTATTGCCTTCCTGCCAGGAGTCGAGCCCGACCAAGGCATCCAAACAATGGCAGGTATGGATAAACACG
>JBDKHE010000180.1:0-2540 GCA_039797805.1 Verrucomicrobiota bacterium | reverse complement strand
CCAACAAACCCAACGGCACACTCTATACTGGGGTCACCAGCTCATTGGAGCGCCGCGTTCGCGAACATCAATCTGGCTTGATACCAGGATTCACCAAACAATACGGACTGAAACGGTTGGTGTATTTCGAAGAGTATCGCGACATCTTGGATGCGATTGACCGGGAGAAAGAGATCAAAGGTTGGTTACGGATCAAGAAGACGGCATTGATCCGGGCCAGCAATCCCCTTTGGAAGGATTTGGCTGAGAACTGGAATAGCGTCCAAATGGATCCTTCGCTGCGCTCAGGATGACAGTTTAAAACAGCATGACTTCCATTCTCCAGCTCACCAACATCAAGAAGCGTTTCGGGGCCACCCTCGCGCTGGACGGGGTGAGTTTCGAGGTCGCGCCGGGCGAGGTGCACGCGCTCGTGGGCGAGAATGGCGCCGGCAAGAGCACGCTGATGAAAGTTTTATCCGGCGTGCATGCCGCGGATGAGGGCGCGATGAGCCTGGCGGATGAACCCTACCAGCCGCGCGCCCCGCTCGACGCGCGCCGGGCCGGGGTGGTGATGGTCAATCAGGAACTCGCGATCGCGCCGCATCTCAGCGTGGCGGAAAACATCGTGCTCGGCGCCGAGCCGGGCCGCGTGGGGCTGGTCAACCACGCTGAATCCCGCCGGATCGCCGGAGCCGCGCTCGCCGAACTCGGGCGTCCGGACATCCCGCTGCACCTCCCGGCCGGCGCGCTGAGCATTGCGGAACAGCAGCTCGTGGAAATTGCGCGCGCCCTCGCACTTGGTTGCCGCGTCCTGGTTCTCGACGAACCGACGAGCAGCCTGACGCAGGCGGACGTGGAGAAACTGTTCGGGCTCGTGCGTCGGCTGCGCGATCAAGGCCGCTCGGTCATCTATATTTCCCATTTTCTTGAGGAGGTGCAGGCCTTGTCCGATCGCTACACCGTCCTGCGCGACGGTCAAAGCGTGGCGACCGGGCGCACGGCGGACATCACCATGGATCGCATCGCGGAGCTCATGGTAGGGCGGCAGGTCAACGAACTCTATACGCGCTCCGTGCGCGCGCCCGGGGAAGTCGCCCTGGAGGTGCGTGGTTTGGCGGGATTGGTGAAACCGGCGAATGCCTCGTTCGCATTGCGCCGCGGCGAAGTGCTCGGGCTCGCCGGCCTGGTCGGCGCCGGCCGCAGCGAACTGCTCCGGACAATCTTTGCCCTCGACGAAGTCCGCGCCGGCACGGTGCGCGTCGGCGTACATGCCGGGCCGGCCTCGCCGTTGCTCCGCTGGCGGCACGGTCTCGGCCTGCTCAGCGAGGATCGCAAAAGCGAGGGTCTGGCGCTCAATCTCAGCCTGGAGAACAATCTCACGCTGCCCGGGCTCACGCCGCTGATCCGTCCGGCGGCGTTGGAGGCGGAGACCCGCACCTGGATCGACAAGCTGGGGGTGCGCTGCGCCGGTCCGGGTCAGGCCATCGGCAATCTGTCCGGCGGCAACCAGCAGAAGATCGCCCTCGGCCGGCTGCTGCGCAACGGCGCGGAGGTGTTGCTCCTCGATGAACCCACGCGTGGCGTCGACATCGGCGCCAAGCAAAACATCTACCGGTTGATCGACGAACTCGCGCTCAACGGCAAGGCGGTGCTGATGGTCAGCAGCTACCTGCCGGAGCTCCTCGGCACCTGCGACCGCATCGCCGTCATGTGTCGCGGCGAACTCAGCGAGGCGCGGCCTTTCGGCGAGTGGAACGAACACAGCATCATGCTCGCCGCCACGGGCACCGCGTGAGGCGGGGAATCTTGAAAACTGATCATCGGGCATCTGAAAACTGTCATTCTACGAACCAACATGATCCTACTATTCTGTCATCCTGAGCGTTGCGAAGGATCCAGTGGCGCACCCGGTGCCGGTCGTCCCGATGGATCCTTCACTTCGTTCAGGATGACAGGTGCTTTTGGCCTTTCCTCATTTTCAGATTCTAGATTCTCGATGACCGATTTCACGATTTCCCCCGTTCCGCACCATGTCTGAATCCGCCCCCGCCCTTTCCGCTCCCGAGAAAACCTCCTGGCTGCGCCACGTGCTCACCGCCTTCGGGCCGTTGGTCGGACTCGTGGCGGTGTGCGTGTTATTTGCCGTGTTGCGTTACGACACCTTTGTCTCCCGGGATAATTTTTCGATCATCATGCAGCAGACCGCGGTCATCGGCGTGGCGGCACTGGGCATGACGCTCGTGATCATCGCCGGCGGCATTGATCTTTCCGTCGGCTCCATCATCGCGTTGGGCACGGTGGTCATCGCCTTGCTGATTGAAAAAGGTGTTTCTCCTTTCCTGGCGGCTTTGGGCGGAGTCGGGGCGGCGGCAATCTGCGGCGGTTTGTCCGGCGTGCTGATCACGAGACTGCGGCTGCTGCCTTTCGTGGTCACGCTGGGCATGATGGGGGCGTTGCGCGGCGCGGCCAAGGGTCTCGCCGGCGAGCAGCCCATTTATCCCGATGAAACCTGGCTGAACAACCTGATGCAGCTCGGCCGGCATGGCGGACTGCCGTCG
>JBDKHE010000179.1:0-3913 GCA_039797805.1 Verrucomicrobiota bacterium | reverse complement strand
CGAGCTCTCGACGTTCATCCCCGGCCGGCCGCTCGATGACGACGGCAACTGCCTGATCCGCTTCGGCGGCGGCGCGCGCGGCATCCTCTACGCCTCGCAGGTTTCCAGCGGCGACGAGAATAACCTAAACATCCGCGTCTACGGCACGAAGGGTTCGCTCCAGTGGTTTCAGGAGAATCCCAACGAGCTTATTTGGAAGAAGGCCGACGCCCCGCAACAGGTGCATCGCCGGGGCAACAGCTATCTGTCCGCCGCCGCCCAGGGCGCCACGCGCACGCCGTTCGCGCACCCGGAAGGTTTCATCGAGTCCTTCGCCAATGTCTATCGCGCCGCTGGCACGGCGATCGCCGACGCGGTCTCCGGACGCAAGGCGCCCAAGGCCGGTTATGATTTCCCCACGGTGGACGACGGCGTCGCCGGACTCGCCTTCATCGAATCCGCCGTGAAGAGCTCCAAGGCCGGAGCCAAGTGGGTGAAGTTCCCGAAGCTTTGAGCGGTGAGCCGTGAATCGAGCGAGGCGCCTTGATCGGCGCCTTTTTTGTGCCCGCGATTCATTCGCCTGCCATGGAAGGTGCGCGTGGATAGGAAGCGGTTTGCTCGGTCCCTCAGGATCCAGCTGCATCAATCGGATTTCATTGAGAGAGATCAAATCCCCGCATCCTTAAATCTCCTCTTTCAGGAGGGGTGCCCGCCAGGGCGGGGTTTTTGCCATGGAACGGGCAGCCTTCATCTGGCCGCCGCCGACTCCTCACTGCCCCCTGCTCACCGCTCACTCCCTAAATATCAATCACATCTTCCCCGGGCCGGATGGGAGGCTGGGGGGAGGCGGTGGGCTGGCGCGGGCCGGTATGCTTCATGCCGGGACGTCGCGGGCGGAAAAATTGGAGCACATAGGCGGCGATCGCCCCAAACACAACGAGGACGGCGGCCATGAGCGTGGCCAAGATGGCGCCGAGCGCCACCAAGCCTGCCAAAAGAAGTCGAATCACCGGCATACCCCATAAACTCACCCAGGTCATCCGAAGTTGCACGGGAAATCTTGCCAACGCCGGGAGGCCCCCAGGCCTCTGCGTCGTCAGTTGAGGCGATTGAACGGTGGTTGAATCACGCAACACGCCGTCGGAGTTGAATTGTACGCCCCTAGAAAACAGGCCCGCGTCTCTGCAGGAACCCTTATCCCAGATCCCAAGATCCCAGATCCTAGACCCTAGACCCCAAAAAGCGGCGGCCGATTACCGCCGCTTTTTTGACGGCACAAACAATCCGGCGTAATGTCTGTGCTTGGTAACCACTCTGTCTATGAAAACCACTTACTATCCCACGCCGCAGGAGCAGTTCGCCCGTGATATGTCCCTTTTGGGTGAAGTCCTCGGTAACTGGCGCATTGCCTTTGTAGTGATCGCTTTGCTGGCTGGAGTCGCCTCCGCCCGGGCTCAGGACTCATCCGCGGCGGCCGCCGATGGCGCGACGAGCGTCAGCACCGTGCCGGAGATCAACCACATGGTCTATCTCAGCTTCCTGCCGGAAACCGCCGAGCTCATGACCGACGCCAAGCGCAACGGCCTCACGGTCCTCCGGCTGGACAAGACCGCCGACAAGGTGATCGTCACCTACAAGTATCCCGACGGCCACACGGCTACGCTTGGATACGGCCTCATTTCCGCCGCCGGTCAGGCCGAGCGCGTCGCCGAGTTGAACCGCGAGCCCGCGCGCACCGTTGTCGTCACACGCGAGCCGGAAATCATTTACGTCGACCGTACGCCCTATCGCAGCCGCGTCGTCTATCGCGATCCGGTGGATGATTTCTGGCTGCCGCTCACCGTGGGCTTCGGCCTCGGCTGGATTTCAACCAGCCATCATCATGGTGGTTACTACCACGGCGGTTATCGTGGCAGCTATCATGGCCGCCCCAGTTACGGCGGACGCCGGCACTGAGGAGCAAACCGGCCGCTCGACGCGGCCATGATTTGCTCAAGGCAGACAGTGGGCCAAGCGAGGCGCCTAATATGGGCGCCTTTTTTTATGCCCCAAATGCCACTTCATTCGCACCGATGCATTGGCAGCCCCGCGCTGCGGGGAGAGCGGTGCGCTTGCGGTGATGGCAATGTGGGCGCGAGCTTGCGCGCGACTCAGGGCGTGGAATGTCGCGAGCAAGCTCGCTCCCACACGTTCTGACGCACGGACACGGTATCGCCGCGTCGAACCGAGGCCCACTCCGCAGCGCTTGGCCTATGGGGCCACGGACAATTCTTGCGCAGCTTTTCCCCGATGGCTGCCAGCCTTTCCAATTGTTCCGCCGGTGTTCCGGGTGTAGGGTCGCCCCGTCTCTCTACCCCCGGAGTTCCCCTATGCGAAAAACCATTTCCTTCCGGCTCAACGGCCGTGCGGTACAACTCGACGTTGAATCGACCCGGCCCCTGCTGTGGGTCTTGCGCACGGATCTCGGCCTCACCGGGCCCAAGAACGGCTGCGGCATCAGCGAGTGTGGTGCCTGTACCGTCCTCGTCGACAATCGTGCCGTGCGCACCTGCACCGTCGCCGTCGGCTCGGTCGAGGGCAAGGAGGTCGTTACCATCGAGGGCCTGGCGAAGGACGGCGAACTCCATCCACTGCAACAGGCCTTCATGGCCGAGGACGCCCTGCAATGCGGTTTCTGCACGCCAGGTATGATACTCACGGCGGTGGCGCTCCTGCACCGGAATCCCTCGCCGACGCGCGAGGAGGTCATCACCGGCATGGACCGCAACCTGTGCCGCTGTGGTGCGCAGATCCGGATCGTCGATGCCATCCTTGAAGCCGCGGCCGCAATGCGCGGGGAGGTCAAAGTATGAACGCCTTCACCCCATCCGGCTCGGTTCCCGCCGCCCGCGCCCACGACTTCATGCACCGGCCGTCGCGCCGGGATTTCCTCAAACAACTCGGCACCGGCCTATCGGTCCTGGTCTTCCTGGATACTGCCGGCCTCGCCGCGGAATCCGAGGCCGCCCGCCCGAGCCGCATCCGCCAGCGAATCTCCACCGATTTCAATGCGTTCCTGCGCATCGACGAGAACGGCCGCGTCACTTGCTTCACGGGGAAGATCGAGATGGGGCAGGGCCCCATCACCTCGCTGCCGCAGATGATGGCCGAGGAACTCGACGTCCCGGTCGACCAGATTGACATCATCATGGGTGACACAGATCTGTGTCCTTACGACCAAGGCACCTGGGGCAGCCTGACCACGCGGCAGTTTGGACCGCTCATGCTTGCCGCCTGCGCCGAGGCGCGCGGGGTGTTGCTCGAACTCGGCGCCGAAGCGCTGCACGTTCCCGTGGCCCGCCTCGGCACCCGCGACGGCGCCGTCGTCGACCGCGATGATGCGACGAAGCGCGTGACCTACGGCCAGCTCACCCAAGGCAAGCGCATCGAGCGACACCTCACGGTGAAACCCGAGCCCAAGAAACTCGCTGACTACAAGATCGTGGGCAAACCGCTCCTGCGCCGCGATTCGCGCGCCAAGGTCACGGGCGAGGCCCGCTACACGGGCGATCTCCGCCTCCCCGGCATGCTATACGCCAGCATCCTCCGTCCGCCGGCCCACGGCGCCAAACTCCGATCTGTCGACCTGTCCGCGGCCCGCGCGATCGACGGCATCGTGGTGGTGGAACAGCCCGGCCTCGTCGCCTTGCTGCATGCCCTGCCCGATGTGGCGGAGGCGGCCTTGGAGAAAGTGAAGGCCGTGTACGATCCCTCGCCCTCGACGCTCGACGACCAGAGCATTTACGCGCATCTCGCCACCGCGAAAGTGGAGCCCCGTGTGACTGCCCACGCCGGCGACATCGCCGCGGGCGCCAAGGCCGCGACGCGCCGCCTCGACGCCACCTACCACAACGCCTACGTCGCGCATGCCCCCATGGAGCCGCACACGGCGCTG
>JBDKHE010000178.1:0-12696 GCA_039797805.1 Verrucomicrobiota bacterium | reverse complement strand
CGGTGCCGATCACCGTGTTGATGGTGTTGGGCGTGGCGGTCGTGCTCGCGTTGAGATAAGCCACCAAGGCGGCGGCCTCCTCCGGGGTGCCGGTCCCGTAATTGACCGTGGCGTAGGTCTGGGCATTCAATGCGGTAATGACATTGATGAACGCGGGGAAATGCGCGCTCCACGTCCACGTGTTGGCCAACGTGGTGTTCGTGCGCCAGTGGTATTCGTCGGACAGCGAGCCCCCGGGAATCCGCAGCGCGCGAAGCCCCGCCGCCTGCAGCATCGTGATGGTCTGTGCGGCGGCCGCATTGCCATCCCAGATGACCGCATTGGCGCCGAACACGCGCTCGTCCACAGTACGGACGACCTGGTTGGCATCGACGTTGATGGTGACATTCTGTGCCGTGACGATCACGGGCAGCAGAAGCAGGGTGAGGCGGGGTAATCTCATCATCGCCAATGAATCCATGCGGCCCGTCACTCGCAAGATTCCCGATAGAAAATTCAGCTTCGCTTATGACACAACAAAGCGCTTCTACCCATGAAGCGCGCAGCGACACCTGTTTGAGCGAATTGAAAGCCCGGCAATCAATTGGCGCCGAGCAACAAGGCCGCTCTCCCGAAGCAACTCTACTCCAGGCCGAAGATCGCGCGGGAATAGTTCTCGGCTGAGAATGGCTGCAGGTCGTCCGGCTGCTCACCGAGGCCGATGAAGTAGATCGGGATCTTCAATTGGCGCCAGATACCCACGATCGCTCCGCCACGGCTCGTGCCATCGAGCTTGGTGACCACCAGTCCGGTGAGGCCAAAACTCTCGTGAAAGACGCGGGCCTGCTCGATGGAGTTGGCGCCCAGACTCCCGTCAACAACCAGCCACCGGTGCTGCGGCGCGCTGGGATCGTTCTTTTGCAGCACGCGGCGGATTTTCGCCAGTTCCTCCATCAGGTTGCCTTTCGTGTGCAGGCGGCCGGCCGTGTCCACGATCAGCCAATCCTTGCCCCGCGACTTGGCCGCCTGCCAGGCGTCAAACGCCACGGCCGCGGCATCCGCCCCCGTGTGACTCGCGACGATATCGATCTCTAGCCGGGTCGCCCAGCTCTTCAGTTGCTCGACGGCCGCCGCACGAAAGGTGTCGCAGGCCGCCACCAGCACGGTCTGGCCGTCCGTCTTGAACTTGTGCGCCAGTTTGGCGGTCGTGGTGGTCTTGCCGGAGCCGTTCACGCCGATCATGGCGATGACCGAGGGATTCGAGCGGTCGCCCACAGCGAGGGTGCCTTCCGCGCCGGTCAGCACGCGCTTGAGCACGGCCGCCCCGATTTCCGCCGCCTGCCGGCCCTGGAGGGAAGGATCCTTCTTATAGGCGGCCTTGATCTCCTCGAGTATCTCCGTGGTCGTCTCCACACCGAAGTCCGCCGTGTAGAGCGCCTCCTCCAGTTCCTCAAGTGAAGCGGCGTCAATCTTGCGGCCCCCGAAGAGTCCGTGGGTCTTCGCGGCGATCGCGGCGACCGTCTTGGTCAGGCCATCCTTGAATTTCTTGAAAAGGGAGAACATCGGGAAAAGCAGCGGGTAGTGACTAGCGAGTGGCGAGCATCCGGTTGTCCGCGCAATGCCTCCGTCCTCGGTTCATCTCGCTCACGCCGGCGGCCGGGTCGGGTTACTCGGTGGCAGGCTTCCGGGAGTCGCGACCAAGCTTGTCCTTCATGCGGTCGAGGATGCCGTTGATGAACCGCTTGGAGTCCGAAGTGGAATACTGCTTGCTGAGGTCGATCGCCTCGTTGATCGAGACGACCGGAGGAATGTCCTTGCGGTAAAGCATCTCAAACATGGCGAGGCGAAGGATCGCGAGGTCGATCTTGGCGACGCGCTCAAACTCCCAGTTGTGAGCCAGTCCCTTGATGTGGGCATCGATCTCGGTGACATGCTCAATGGCCCCGTGGATCAATTCCTCGGCAAAGGCGTAATGGTCGCGCGGCTGCTCGAGATGCTCGAAGAAAAGCTGCAGGTCGTTGGCCAGGTTGGCGGGCTGGTTGACGCTCCAGGCGTAAAGGTACTGGAAGGCGGCGGCGCGACAGGCCCGGCGCTGGGTGAATTGGCTGCTCATGATTGGCCTCCCAGACTGCGGGACAACGCCGCCATCTCAAGCGCCGCGTGGGCAAATTCGGCGCCGCGATTGATGCGGCCCGTGCAGCGGACGCGCGCCTGGGCCAGGTTGGCGGCTACGATCACGCCGTTGATGACCGGAGTGGCGGACGTCAGCGCCACCTGCTGCAGCGCATGGGAGACGCTTTGTCCGACCATTTCATGGTGGTTGGTGTCGCCACCGATCAAAACCCCGAGGGCAATCACGCAATCGAAACGCCCGCTGACCGCGAGTCGGCCCGCGGCCCATGGCACTTCGTGCGAACCCGGCACCCGGACAAGTTCGATGCGGGTCGGTTTGACGCCGGCCTCCTGCAAGGTCGCCATGAGCCGGGCCAGCAGACCGTCAACCAATTGCTCATTGAATCGCGCTGCAACCACCGCGAGGCGGTACTTGGCACCGGAAAGGCGCAGGGCAGTGGGTGATTGGATGCTCATGAAGGGACTATTGGCAGGTCTTTGGTTGGTTTCCGCAACCAGAATTCCGGTCAAACGGGAACCTGCTCAACAATCTCCAGGCCATATCCCTCAAGGCCCACCACCCGACGGGGCGAGTGCTGAAGCAGCCGGATTTTTTTCAACCCCAAGGCCGTGAGAATCTGCGCGCCGATGCCGTAGTCACGCAAGTTGGGCTGGGAGGCCGGTTTGTCGGCATTGAGCAAGGTTTCCTGCATCCGCCCCGTCTGTTCCATGTAGACGATGGCGCCATGACCGGTGCCGGCCACGCGTTGCAAGGAGGTCAACAGCGAGCGGTGGCTGCCCAGATCTTTGCCATGAAAAACATCGCTCAGAAGGTTTTCCGTATGCACCCGCACCAGGGTCGGCGAGCCGTCCAGCGTGCCCATGGTAAAGGCCAGATGGTGGCGCCCGTCCACCTTGCTCCGGAAAACGTGCAGCGTGAAATCACCGTACTCGGAGGCAAAGGGCCGTTGCGCCACGCGCTCCACCAATTGCTCCCGCCGATGACGGTACTCGATGAGCGCGGAGATGGAAATCATCGGCAGCTTGTGCCGGCGCTTGAACTCCAGCAATTCCGGCACGCGCGCCATCGTCCCGTCCTCATTGAGCACTTCGCAGATCACACTCACGGGACGCAGACCAGCCAACGCCGCAAGATCGACGGCCGCCTCGGTGTGTCCCGCCCGCTCCAACACCCCGCCCGCCCGCGCACAAAGCGGGAAGATGTGCCCGGGCTGGACCAGCTCGTCGGAACGCGTCGCCGGATTGGCGAGCAACTGGATCGTCCGGGCCCGGTCGAAGGCGCTGATGCCCGTGGTGATGCCCTCGGCGGCATCCACCGAGACGGTAAAAGCCGTGCGATGAGCCTCGCGGTTCTGCTGCACCATCGGACTGATGCCAAGGCGCTTCAATTGGGGTTCCGTCATCGGCACGCAGATCAGCCCGCGCGCATGGCGGATCATCATGTTTACCAGCTCGGGCGTGGTCTTCTCGGCCGCCATCACCAGGTCGCCTTCGTTCTCACGGCCCTCGTCATCCGTCACGATCACGAGGCCACCGGCCGTGATCGCCTGGATAGCTGTTTCGACAGGATCAAAAATGGATTCGGAGCTGGTCATACGAATGCCGGGAGCATCCCTGCCCCGGCAAGCCCTGTCAAATCCCGCCTGTTTCAGCCCTTGAACTTGACCACGTAATGCTCGACCGCTTCCGCCTTGTCCCCTTCTCCCTGCAGCAGGGTGAGGTAGACATTGAAATTGTACGGAGGAACCACAGGTTTGGCCCCCACCAAGGCGTTGCCGCTCGGATTCAGAATGGTGCGGTTGTCCCCGGGTGAGCGCGGGTTGGGCCAGCGAGCCGCTGCGCGGGTCACGTTGATGCCGGTGACTTTTTTCTTTTTGTCGTAGAAGGAGAGCTTGAAATTCCCGCCCACCACTTCCAGCCCCAGGAAGGTGCCGTCAGGACGCGCGATTTCCGTGCCCGGAATCGTGGGCAGCGGGGCTTCCTTCTTGGCGGGCTGCTTGCCCGGCGTGACTGCCTTGCCCGGGGCCGGCTGGGCATCGGCCGGCAAGGGCGCCGTCTTGGTTTGCGCCTGCAAGACACCCACCGCGAGAACGACACAGGCCAAAAGGACGGGAAGCTTCATGCCTGAAACATAGTCACCACCCCGACCCGCGCAAGCCCGCGCTGGAGGTACAGATCCAGGCAGGTGCCTTTCGCACCCGATTGACAGGCGCTAAGGCTTGGCGGCGCGCAACTGCTTCCAGCGGGCCAACCGCTCGGCGATTTTGGATTCCCAGCCCGCGGTGCGGGGCGTGTACAGGGTCAGCGGCTTCTCAAGATGGGCCTGCCCGCTGATATTTTCCGGGTAGTCATGCGCATATTGGTAACCCTGGCCATGCCCGACCCGTTTGCTGGCCTGACCGCCCTTGTCCCTCAGGGCCAGCGGCACGCCCTGCACCGGCCGTTCCTTGAGCTCCCGATGCGCTGCAGCGAGCGCGAGTGTCGCCGAGTTGCTCTTCGGTGCCGTGGCAATGTACAGGGTTGCATGCGCGAGCGTGAGCTCGGCCTCGGGCAACCCGATGAAGTCGCAGGCATGGTGGGCGGCCACGGTCAGGGGCAACGCCTGCGGGTCAGCCAGGCCCACGTCCTCGCTGGCCAAGATCACCAGGCGACGCGCGATGAAGCGAGGGTCCTCGCCGCCCGCCAGCATCTTGGCGAGCCAGTACATCGCGGCATCCGGGTCGCTGCCGCGGCAGCTCTTGATGAACGCCGAGATGGTGTCGTAGTGCTCATCCTCGTCGGCGTCGTAACGGATGCGCCGCTCGCGCGCGAAAAGCTCCAGCTCCTTTTCCGTGATCGGCGCCTTTTCCGGGAGCGAGAGCGCGATCACCTCCAGGGCATTGAGCGCACGGCGCAGGTCGCCGTCGCACAACACAGCCAGATCGGACAACACCTTGTCGTCTGCCGGATGCGCGCGATCACCGAGTCCCCGCTCCCGGTCGTTCAAGGCCTGCCGCATCACGCCGGCCACCGCCGCGGTGGGCAGCGGTTCCAGCCGGAAAAGATGACTGCGGCTCAACAGCGGGGGATTCACATAGAAGCCCGGGTTGTGGGTCGTCGCCCCGATGAGGCGGACGTTGCCCTCCTCAACATCGGGCAGCAGGAGGTCCTGTTGGGATTTATTGAAGCGGTGGAGCTCATCGATGAAGAGCAGGGTACGCGACTCAGGCTGGCGCCGGGCGATCGCTAGAATCTCCCGCAGCTCGGCAACGTTGGACATGACGGCATTGATCCGGACAAACCGGCTGCCGGTCTCGCGTGCGATGACCTCCGCCAGGCTGGTCTTGCCGCAACCCGGCGGACCGTAGAACAGGAGGCTGCCGAAGCGGTTGCTGGCGATCAGTTGCGGCAGCAGGTTGCCCGGTCGCAGAATATGCTCCTGACCGGCAATCTCGGTCAATTTCCGCGGCCTCATCCGGGCGGCGAGCGGCTGGCTCGAAGAGCGTCCAAAGGCTGCTGCCCCTGCTCCGGGCTCCGCCGGTCGAGGGGCTTCCTCGCCAAAAAGCGATCCGGTGTCTTCTGGAGGGCGGGTCATGAACCGGCGAGTGTGAGGTACGGAAATCGAGAAACAAGTTTGAAGGCTGCCCATGAATGTGTTGGCTGGACCGGTCGCGCGGGCCAGGGCGACGCGCCTGATGCCCTCGCCCCACCTGCCAATCCGCGCCCCACTGCTCTGGCTCCTGCTGCCGTACATGGCTGGTTTGACCGCAGGCTGGATCTGGCCCCTGACGGCTTTCTGGCTGGGCTTGCTCTCCAGTGTCGCCGCACTCTCGGCAGTTGTCGCAGGTTGGGCGGCCACCCAAAGGCCAGTGCTCTGGGCGGTTTCTCTCGTTACCGCGTTGAGTCTGGGTGGCTGTATCCTGCTACAACGCAGGCACCCGCAGCTGCATGAGCGTTCCACCCGGCCACCACGGGAGGTCACGCTGACGCTGGAGATCGTGCAGCTTTATCCTGCGAGCGCCACGGCCCGCAGTGTGTCGGGTTTGGGCAAAGTGATATCAACCAGCGATGCCGGAAAAACCCTGTCCGGCCAAAGGGTCTATTTCTCGGCCCACCGGCGGATCAGCGTGCCACCGAAGCCGTCCGGCCAATACCTCGTCAAAGGGGTACTCGAAATTGTGCCGCGCCCGACGGAGGCTTCGGGCTTCAACGCGTATCTGTACAGCCAGGGCATTCGCCAACAAATCACGCGCGCGCACCTGGTCCGCGAGACGGCCCCACCGGGGCCATGGGCCTCGTTTTGCGCTCAGGCGGAAAAACGGCTGGAGCGCGTGCTCAGGCACGGACTGGACGCTCATGCCGGAGTGCGTTCAATCTATCTGGCCATGTTGCTCGGGGAAAAGGCCGTGCTCAGCACGGAACAGGAGAATGCCTTCCTGCGGAGCGGGACCTTCCACGTGTTTTCCATCAGCGGCCTGCACGTGGGCGTCATCGCTATGGCGCTGCACAGTGTTGGCGTGATGCTGCGGGCCCCGCGCCGACTGGCCATGGTTGTCACGGTCGTACTCTTATGGCTTTACGTGCAGGTGACCGGCGCCAGCACCCCGGCGCAGCGGGCCCTGCTCATGATTGCGTGCTTGCTCACCTCCCGGGCTTTTCATTTGCCCGGCAATGCACTGGCGGCTCTGGCCGCTTCCGCCCTGATCACTCTGCTGTTGGATCCACTGCAATTGTTCAGCACCGGTTTTCAGATGTCCTACAGCGTGGTGGTCGCGCTGATCCTCATGGGCGCGCCCCTGGGCGAGCGCTGGTTGGAGCGATGGCAGCCATTTCGACTCCGCCCCCGGCCAGAGTGGCGATGGTGGCACCAATCGATCAACTGGAGCGGACGCAAGGCCATCGGCGCGGTGGCCGGTTGCTGGACAGCGTTTCTGGCGAGTGCCGCCACCGCCATCGGTTTTTTCGGGCTGTTTTCCCCGGGAGCCTTTCCGGCCAATCTTCTGATCCTCCCGCTGGCCTCCCTCGCCATCGTCGCCGGATTCCTCTCGCTGCTCACGGGGCTCGTCGGACTCTGGCCGTTTTGCGCCCTCTTTAATGCCGCGGCTGCCATGTTGATCATCGCCATCGACTGGCTCCTGCGTCACGGCTCCACCTTGCCGGGCATGTACTTCCCGGCGCACTTCCGGGCCGATTGGTTGACCCCGGCCTCCTTGGCGCTGATGACCACCCTGATGATCGTCGGGGCCGCAAACCGTTGGTCCCCTCGCCTGGGCGGCTACTGGCCACCCGCGATCCTTCTGAGCCTGTTGGTGATTTTTGGCGTGAAGTTCGACTGAGGCTCGCAATCCTGAGCGACATGAAAAGCGCCTACGAACTCGCCATGGAACGTCTCGCCAAAGCCGATCCGGCCACGGCCCCGCTCAGCGCGGAAAAGAAAGCCCGCCTGGCGGAGATCGACCGGGTCTATCAAGGCAAGCTCGCCGAGAGGGAGATTTTCCTGAAGCAGCAACTCGCCGCCGCCCTCGAGAGCCGCAACCTCGACGAAGCCGACAAGATCCGCAAGCAGATCGCCGGCGAGAAAGCCCGCCTGGAGGAGGAACGGGAAGACGAGAAGGAACGGGTCCGCCGTCAAAAGTAGACCACCGATTCCCACCCGCGCCGCGGCGATACGAGGACCACCGACTACTCGGTGAACTCAAACTCGGCCATCAAGGTGTGGTGGTCCGAGGCGGGCGTCGGCCGGACCTCCCAGTTCACCGGCTTGAGCCAGCGATTGTAGAAAATGTGATCCAAGACATACGGCCGGCGGCGCCAGGTTACCTCGGTGGCCTGCACCGTGAGGTAGCCGGCATCGGCGAATTGCTGGATCAGCGACTGGTGTTTGCTGACGTTGAAATCTCCTGTGAGCATGGTCGGCATGTCCGCGGAGGCCCGGAGTTGCTCCTCCACTAGCTTTCGTTGGTCGAGATACACTTCGCTGCTGGAATTGAGCATGAAAAACGCCAGCAGGTGCGTGTTGAACAGGCGGACCGACCGTCCCCCGACGGTGGTGGTGGCGCCGATCAAGAGTCGGTCGGTGGGCGTCCGCTTTTCCCCAAAGAAATCGAACTCCACCGGTGGAGACGGGAGATTCATGCAAACGTGCTCGCGCAAGGGCGTCTTGCTGAGGATCGCCAGGCCAATGCCGAAGGGCAGTTCACGTTCGTCCGACTTGGGATAGCTGAAATAGCCATCGTAATCGGGAAATTCCTTACGCAACCGGGTGTAATGAGGCGGAGGCTGGGCCTGGACGCCGCCGCTCAACGTCTGCTCGACCTCCTGCAGCATGACGATGTCCGCATCGTGGGATCGGATTTCCTTCACCGTCCCCTGCAGCCGGATGGGCGTGTGGTCCGGGTAAGTGTCATCCCAGGGCTGCCCAAACTGCATGTTGAACTGCAGGATTTTGAATCGACCACTCATGCCCGGTGACCTTTGGCGTGTGAAATCTCCAACCCGTCCAAACGGGCACAAGCTGCTACCGGCATAGCGGCGCTGATGCCGACCAGAAGATTCAAAATGCGGTCTGGAAAGAGACGGGCCATGCTAGCGGCGATGAAACATGGTCGTTTTGCCGCCTAACTGCAGCAAGCCTATTCTGGTTCAGCGGTACCCTCTATGACCCAATCCTTTGCCTCGGGCACCTGTTGATTAAATTCGCGCAGCGCCGCACTGAGGTGCTCGGCATAACGGAAATGGGCCCCCATGCCGGTGCGCAACTCCGCCTCATAGATAAATTTGTCAGCGTGGGTACTGTGCTCAAAGGGCGTCTGGGCCCCGAGCAACAAGGAATACACATAAGCCGGCGATCCCCGCTGCATGAGTTCACGGGTCAGCGCGGCCTGTTCGTCCAGCAGACCTTGATGATCCGCATGCTTGATCTCTGGTGGCAGATAAAATCCGGCCTGAATCATCGGCGTGTAGCGGTGACCGGTGCGATGGCGGTTAAGATCACGCAGCTCGGCAACCGCCATGTTGTTCCAAGCAAAGGTCACCCGCATCCGCCGGGTGGCCTTGCCCTGGTAGCCATAGCGGTTCGCGCGGTGCTTGAGGGCCTCGGCGAGCGGTTGTTCCTCAGCGAGCCAGGGCGGGGCGGAGCGATCCACCTTGACCCACACTTGGTCCGCCAGCGGCAAGGTCGACAAACGCGCCAATCCGAGACGCAGGCTCTCGGCCAACTCCTGTTGGGCTTGTTTCTGATAGGAATTCTCCGCCTGGCTGTGACGCATGAGGCGGGGCGAAAGCTTGAGCAACTCCTCGCGAATGAGCGTGGCGGCAGCCTGCGCCTCCGGCATGGGAAGGGAGGCAAGGTGCTTCACCGTCGCCGCCCACATGCGCGAACTCTGCACCAGACCGACATTGGTGCGGGTGGCCAGCGGGATAAAGTAGCGGGCACGATCGAGTGCATAGTTCTTGCGCAGGCGGGTCACGACCGCCGGTTTGGCATCCGGAGGAAGCCGCACGAGCCCGGGATTTGCCAGGGCCTGTTGATCGAGCCGGGCGTACTCCGAGTTGTAGGCGGCAAACGCCTTTGCCATGAGCGCCGTCCAGCGAGGTGCGAGATCCTCGGGCAATCCCAGTTCCTGCGCCGTCGGCAGATTGGTGGGTGACATCGTGATATAACGTGTACTCGACTCCTGCCCGTCCGCCATCTGGGCGAGTTCAAATACTTTGTAGGCAAGCCACATCGACACATCGTCCAAGGCGATGGCCAGTCCGCCGGTCAGTCCGCCGATGGACGCATGACCGTAGTCCACAAACTTCAGGATCCGATCGATCGACTCGTCGGGATTGGTGATGTCCACCTTCTCGAGAATCTTGTGGATGCCCTCGTTGCTCCGCGAATAGCGGGCGAGCACGGAGGCGAGCAATTCGGGCGTGACCTTGGGCAGGCCGTCAGCGGCAGGGGGCGGGACGATGGCGAGGCCGGTAACCTTCATGGGTTCCGACTCGAAACAGTTTACCGGACGCTGGCGAAGGAATTTTCCGGCAAATGCCTGGATTGGTTTCTGCAACCAACCGGGTGGCCGCCTTACCACCCGGATTGGCCGAAAAGGCCGTGGGTTAGCCACGCCTGACAGCAAACCTGCGCCGGAGGAAGGCCAGCAAGCCCAGGCCGAGCAGGAACCAGTTGCTGGGGGCACCGCCGCCGCCACCCACGCCGACTTCGGCAGGAGGGGTCGTCGTTGGGGTCGTGGAAGAGCCGGCGGAGGAGTTCGGATTGCTCGTTGACGGAGTCTCCGGGACGGTGACCGGCACCATGGAAAGGCTGACGGTGGTTACATCGCCGCTGGGTGTCACCTTGCGGATCGCGGCATTGCCGTAATCCGCCACCCAGACATTGCCCGCCGCATCCAAACAGAGATCTTTCGGTTGGTTGAGCAGGGCGCGCAAGCCGTTGCCGTCCTCAAGTCCGGCCACGGTCGGAGTTCCTACCAAAGTCCGTACCACGCCGGCGATCGAGATGACCCGCAGGGTGTTGTTGCCGGTGTCGGCAACATACAGATTGCCGCTCGCATCCATTGCCAGACCACTAGGCTGATTGAACAGCGCGTTAACGCCGTCGTCATAGCCGCTGATGCCCGGAACACCCGCGAAGGTTGAGACCACGCCGGAAGCCGTAATGCGACGGATCGTGTGATTATAGGTATCCGCCACGAAGAGCACCCCGTTGGCATCCACCACAATACCCGCCGGCTGATTGAAACGCGCCGCGCTGCCAGCCCCATTGTCACTGCCGCGTTGCCCAGCCAGGCCGGCGAGTGTCGTGACCGTGCCATCAGCGGTGATTTTTCGGATGACGGAATTCCCGGTATCGGCCACATAGAGGTTGCCACTGCGATCCACGGCCACGTCGGCAGGAGCGTTGAACCAGGCGGCCGTACCCGCGCCGTCCCGATAACCCTGGTTGTCCTTGGAGCCGGCCAGAGTACTCACCTGTCCGTCCGCAGTGATCGCGCGGATGATGGAATTGCCGGCATCCGCCACATAGGCCGTTCCGGTATTCGCATTGATGGCAACGCCCACCGGAGAACGGAATCGGGCGGAGCGACCCTGGCCATCGTCGGACCCCTGCGTGCCACTCAAACCGGCCAAGAGGGACGTCGATCCCGTGAGAGCCACGGTCATGCAATCATTGTTGGGGCCGTCAACCGCCAGCAGGTTGCCGGACCGATCGAGAGCAACCCCGGCAGGTCCGGCCAATACGGCAGAAGCAACGCTCAAGGTGGCGGCATTGGTCGTCAAGGATCCACTGCTGCCAGTGATGACGGCCCGGTAAAGATACCCGCTCATCCCGGCTGAGGCATTGGCAATCGTCAGCTGCGGTGTCGTGGCGCCACTGTAGGTAGATCCGTTGGCGACCGCGGACCAGGTGCTGCCGTTGTTCGTGGAAACCTCCCACTGATAGGCCGTGGCATTGCTGGCCTCGACTGTGAAGCTCACTCCCTTGCCGGAAATACCGGTTTGGCTGACCGGGGCGCTCGTAATTACCGGCACCTGGACAGGGGCATTGACGGTCAGGCTGGCTCCGGCACTGGTTACAGAACCTGCGCTGTTGGTCACGACCACTGAGTAAGTACCGGCATCCGATGATTGCGTTGAGGCCAGGCCGAGATTCGCGGCCGTGGCCCCACTGAGGTTCACCCCATCCTTTTTCCACTGATAGGTGAAAGGGGCGGTGCCTCCCACGGAAACGGAAAAGCTTGCGGCACTTCCCGCGGTGACCGTCTGGCCCTGCGGCTGGGTCACGATCGAAGGGGCGGACACGGCCGCAGTGACCGTGAGGCTCGCGATACTGCTGGTGATCGAGCCGGCACTGTTGGTCACAACGACAGCATAGTCTCCAGCATCACTCGATTGGACGCTGGCGATCGCGAGACTCGCCCCGGTCGCTCCACCGATGGCCACTCCACCTTTCTGCCACTGGTAGGTCGGTGCAGGCACCCCGGTTGCGGTTACCGCGAAGTTCGCCGACGATCCGGCCACCAGAGTCAAGGACTGGGGCTGACTGGTGATGCTCGGTGCCGTCGTGGCTGCGTTGACCGTAAGGTTGGCGGTATTGCTGGTGACGGACCCGGCACTGTTGGTCACAACAACCTTGTAAGCCCCGGCGTCAGCCGCCTGGGCACTGGCAAATGTCAGGGTATCCGCGGTGGCCCCCGAAAGATTGTTCCCGTCCTTTTGCCACTGGTAGGTAAAAGGCGCCGTGCCGCTTGCGCCCACGCTGAAGCTGATCGAGGTTCCGGCCGTGACGGTCTGACTCTGGGGCTGTGTTGTGATGGCAGGGGCCGTCACCACCGTGGTGATCGTGAGATTAACGGCATTGCTAGTGACCGAGCCGGCACTGTTGGTGACGATCACCTTGTAAGTACCGGCGTCACCCGACTGGGCGCTGGAGATGCTGTAACTTGCAGCCGTGGCTCCGACGATGTTCACGGAGTTCTTTTGCCATTGATAAGTTGGCGCAGGGGACCCCGTGGCCGTCACGGAGAACGCCGCAGCCGAGCCAGCCAACACGGTGACCGGTTGGGGCTGATTGGAGATGCTCGGCGCGACCACCAAGGG
>JBDKHE010000177.1:0-2828 GCA_039797805.1 Verrucomicrobiota bacterium | reverse complement strand
GCCTCGATCTCGGTCCGGTAGGGCTCGAGATGCGGCGGCAGTGAGAGTTTGTTGCCGAGCGTTTCCACGGGTTCATCGATCGCGAAACCGGGTTGGTCGGTGGCGATCTCGAAGAGGACTCCACCTGGTTCGCGGTAATAGATCGATTTGAAGTAGGCGCGGTCGATCACCGGGCTGACCTGCAGGTTGTCGGTGAGCAGGACCTGCCGGGCGGTGACTTGGGCGGCATCGTCAGGCGTGCGGAACGCGATGTGGTGAACCGTGCCGGCACCGTTGAGGCCGCGGGGCAGGGCAGGGTCGGTCAGCAGGTCCACGTAGGAACCGGGACCGCCATCGGCGACCGTGTAGCGGGCACGATGGCCTGACTCGGTCAGCAGGCGGTAACCCATCGGGCCGACCAGTACGGCCGCCGTCGGGCCAGCCTCACTCAGGGCCAGCGTGGAGCTGTGGAAACCGCGGATCGCCTTGTCCGCGGGGATATCGTCCGACGGTGTGGCCGGGCGCGAGTCGCTCTCGGTGGAGGCGACCAGTTCCAGCCGGAGACCGTCATGATCCTGCAGCGGCAGCACCTGGTCACCGAAACGCTCTTCGAGCGGGTGGGTCTTGATTTTCAGGCGAGCGAGACGTTCCTGCCAGTAGGGCAGGGAACCGGTCGGCACGGAGAAGGCCGTGGCATAGGCCTGGCCCTTGCCGGAGCGTCCGCGCGGCAGGCCGGCCCAAGGGAAGAAGGTCATGGCGGTGCCTGGGGCGCCGGTGTAATTGCCGTAGTACAGGTGATAGGTGCCGGTGTCGTCTTGGTTGACCGACTTTTTGACGAAACGCAGACCCAGCACCTGGGTGTAGAACTGCATGTTGCGCTTCACGTCGGAAGAGATCGCCGTGATGTGGTGGAGACCGGTTAGGTTGGTTTTCATGGTATTATGGTTTGATGTTAAAGTATTTGGTAAAACAAAGTCAGGCTTGGCGGCCGATCTTCTTGCAGAGGCGGCCGAGGTCAAAGAGCTCGGTGGAGGAGAGGTTGGCCATCTCGCGGGTGACATTGGCGACAACCTTGGGAAAGAGGGCGGTGATGAAAGTCTGGCCCTTGGGGGTGAGCTTCACGACGACGAAGCGCCGGTCGGCCGGGTCGCGTTCGCGTTGCACGTAGCCGGCCTTCTCCAGGTTATCCACGACAAGGGTAAGGTTGCCGCCGCTCTTCAGGAGTTTCTCGGCGAGCTCGCTCTGGCAAAGGGGACCGATGTGGTACAGTGATTCCAGCACGCCAAACTGGGTAACCGTGAGATCGCTCGGGAGCACGGCGTGCACACGGGCCGACACGGATTCCGCTGCGCGCTGCAGCTTGATGAATGCGTTGAGCGCATTGATCTCTTCTGTTGGTCCGCGATGTCTTGTTCCCATGGCTGATTACTTTGATGGCATATCGTATGATGTCAAAGTAATTTTTGATAAACAGACTTCTCGTTTTGTAAATCACTGACCATAAACGCTCCCGGCCTCCAATACCATTCCGACACACCCCGTCGCTGCGCGCCACCCCTCTCATAGAGGGGATTTCAAACCCGAGGCTTCGCGGTCCCCTCAGGGAGAAGAGGGGCCGGCCAAGGCGGGGGTGGCAGGATCGTAGCGAGCGAGTGATGGATTCGGAGGATTCGGACTACGCCT
This sequence comes from Verrucomicrobiota bacterium, assembly GCA_039797805.1. Classification (GTDB taxonomy): domain Bacteria; phylum Verrucomicrobiota; class Verrucomicrobiia; order Opitutales; family Opitutaceae; genus Lacunisphaera. Next base: position 1,166 of record JBDKHE010000177.1, on the reverse strand, counting down.
GATCAATTTTTTGGATGCGGGCGAGGTGGCGGCCGCCTTCGAACTCGGTACTCAGCCACACTTTGACGATTTTCAGGGCTTCTTCCTCGTTGATTGTGCGCTGTCCCAGGGAGAGGCAGTTGCCGTCGTTGTGGGAACGGTTCCAGATGGCGACCTGCTCATTCCAGCAGAGGCCGCAACGGACACCTTTGACGCGATTGGCGACGATGGCCTCACCGTTGCCGGATCCCCCGAGGACAATGCCGCGCTCGACTTCGCCTTTGGCGACGGCCACGGCGACGGGGCGGATGAAGTCCGGATAGTCGCAGGAGGCGTCCGAGTTGGTGCCGCAGTCCCGGACCGTATGCCCCTCGGCGAGGAGCATGGCTTTGATCTTCTCCTTGTAGGCGAAGCCGGCGTGATCGGAACCGATGGCGATGGTGAATTTTTTCATGGGAGCTTGATGGAAGAAAATGAACCCGGCGGGGTTGCGACTGTCGATATTTCGTCCACCTTAACCGTCAGCAAACCTTTTCCCTGACATGCGACTCCCTCTCTTTCTTTTACCTGCGTCACTGGCTGTCCTGTTTCTCGCCGGGTGTGTCGCGTCCACGCCGCAGACCCGGATCAGCGACAATCGGACGCTTTATGCGAGTTTCCCCTCCGAAGTGCAGCGCAAGGTCAGCGCCGGCGAGGTGGACATCGGCTTCACCGAAGAAATGGTCGGACTGGCCATGGGCAAACCAGGGCGGAAACTGACCCGCTCGGATGAGACCGGCGAAGCCGAGGTGTGGATCTATTACAAGCGCAAGCCCAAGGTGAGTCTCGGCTTCGGCGTGAGCAGTGGCGGCTACGGCGGCGTCGGCACCGGGGTCAGCATGAGTACGGCCAACAACCCGGAGGACGAGGTGCGCCGCATCATTTTTCACGAGGGCAAGGTGACCGCGATCGAGACGATGGTGCGGTGAATGCGGTCTGAATTGTGTGGACGGCCCGCGTCTCTACACACCCCGTCGCTCCGCGCCACCCCGCTTCATAGAGGGGAATCGTAATCTTCGTTGCCGAGGTCCCCTCTATCAAGCCGGACTCATGCAGCTGAGCTGTCCTTTGGCTCTCATTCTCGCTCCACCAATTGGTGTGTGTAGGGGCGTCGCTTGACGACGCCCGCAAGGTCGCCGGCGATCAAC
>JBDKHE010000176.1:0-5510 GCA_039797805.1 Verrucomicrobiota bacterium | reverse complement strand
TTTGTGATTTGTGGCGGATCCGAAGCGCCATTGTATTATCATCCCATGCTGGAACTGGCCATGGCTGACTTGGCTCCACAATCGGACGAAGAGCCGACCAAAATTTGTCGACCGTTCGATCTTTGGCGCACAACCGGCGTCATCGGTGAAGGAGCTTGCATGTTCATTCTGGAACCGGAGGAAAGCCCGCGTCCCGGCTATGCTTTCGTATCTGGGTATGGTAGCGCCAATGACTATTCCGACCAAATTGGTAGTGGCTGGGTGGACTCGATAAAAATTGCGTTAGCCAACGCCCAATGCGCCGCACAAGAAATTGATTACATTTCCGCGTGGGGACCGGGACACAGGGAAATCGACTACAAGGAAGCCTATTCACTTAAAGTAGCTTTCGGCGATTTATTGGAATCAATTCCCGTCTCATCGATCAAAGGCGCGGTGGGAAGCGCCATGGCCGCAGCTGGCGCTATGCAGGTTGCCAGTGCCATTCTGAGCCTCCAAAGAGGAGTCATACCTCCGACTGTGAACTGGGAGACGCCAGATCCTGGCTGCCCATTGAGCCTTTCTGGTTCCCTACGCTACATGAACATCACTACTGCCCTGGTGAACGGACACGGTATTTCAGGCAGCAATAGTTCCCTCGTGCTAAGAAAAGCATGACATCAATCATCTTATTAACAGCGATCCTATCGGTCGTCGTTGGTCTAGTGATTTTGTGGGCGAACCCACGGCGTTTCCCGAACTGGATGTTTGGATTAACCTCCGTGCTTGTTAGCCTGTGGCTTGCATTTGTCTATAAAGCCTTATCTGCAGGCCAGAATGATTTGTCCGATCCCGTACCGTGGTTAAGGGCCAACGCCGCATTGGCAGCGTTGTTTCCATGGGTACTCTGGCTGCTTAAAGAATCAGTACTTACGCTCCAAGACAGGAAATTGATCGCTACTTTGCGGTCAACGCCCTGGCTGATTGTCGGACTACTACTTTCAGCACTGTGCTATTCCGAATCGTTCATATCTACATCCCCTCAAGTTAATGAGGCAAGACGAGGGACGGCATATTCACTCTACATAATCTGCAACGTAATTCTATACCTGCTTCTCCTCATACAGGCATATCGTCAACTGCGACGTCAGTCAGGAATCAAAAGGATAGAGATGCAGTTCCTGATATTCAATGCAGGTATCGCTTGCTTGCTCGTGATCGCACTGAATAGCGCGGGGTACTATCTGGACACTCGCATCTTATCGCGCCTCAGCCCGCTAATCGTATTATTGTTTTATGCACTTACCGCGTGGGCAGTCACCATCCACCGCGTATTCGACGCTCGTCAGGTCTTTCTTTCGGTTACACAGCGGGTAGGCATGATCGTAGTGCTCACAGGTGGTATCTATGGGGGTTCAGTACTGCTTCAGAGCATCGTTCCTACCCCAGGAAATCTGATCATCAGCATCATGGCTTTCAGCACGCTGGCCTTCTGGCTCGATCGCCATTCCCGCGGCTGGCTCAATTTGAATGTCTGGCAAAACACGATCGCCATCCGGCAGGCCGCTCTGGAGCTCGCCCGCCGCGAACCCGATCCCAACAAGCTGGTCACCGAATTCGAAGCCCTGCTCCGCGGCTGGTGCCAGACCAATTATGCCGCCCTCCTCTTCGACAGCGGCGAGGTCTACGTCTCAACCAACATCGAATTCGCCAAAGATCGCACCGGTTTTCGCGCCCTCTGCAAGCAAGGCTGGAGCACTCCCGAAAGCTTGCAGCGCCTCCGCCCTGAGCCTGGCCTGATCGATCTCCGGCAGTTCTTCACTGAATTCAACCTGGGCCTGACCGTCACTGCCCCCCGCGGCAGCCCCACGCCTTCCTTGCTCCTCTCCCTGGGGGTGAAGACCAATTTCCGCCCATTCACCTATCCGGAGGTGCAACAACTGCAGGAAGTTGCCGAATTCATGGACAACATTCTCGCCCGGTCCCGCCTGTCCATGCAGGCCCGTCAATCGGAGCAACTCGCCACCATCGGTCTCATTGGCGCCAGTCTGGCCCACGAAATCCGGAATCCCCTGGTTTCCATCAAGACGTTTTCGCACCTGCTGGCCTCGCGGTTCGACGACCCGGAGTTCCGCCGCCGGTTTAGCACCCTGATCCCCGCGGAAGTCGAGCGTATCGACAGCCTGACCCAACAACTGCTCGACCTGTCTCATCCGCGTAGGCATCAGATGGAAAGAATTTCCCTGCATAAGGTTATACAAGAGACCACCGACCTGATGCTCGCTCGGGCCCAAGAGGCCCAAGTCAATTTGGTGACTCAACAAAATGCGACCGCCGATACTATTTATGCCGATGGTGGCGCCATCCGCCAGGTTGCCATCAATCTAATAATCAATGCATTGCAGGCACTTGAAGGCCAGGAGGGTGAGCGCAACATCACCATTCGATCACGTAACTCGCCCAATGGGAGCGTGATACTTGAAGTATCGGACAACGGTCCTGGCATCCCTCCCGACCAGCGCGCCCGCCTGTTTCACCCCTTCGTTTCGACAAAAACCAAAGGCATGGGTCTGGGGCTTGCCGTTTGCGCAGATATCTTGCATGAGCATAAAGCAACTATCATCGTGCCCGACATTGGAAGGCCTGGAGCCACCTTCCGCATCACCTTTCCATGCCCGCCACCCTCATCCTAACCACTTCGGACACTGGTCTCGAAGCCGCATGGAAAAAACTCCTTCACCCGCGCGACCCGGTAACTTTCGCGCGGCCTGCCGATCTTCAGCGTGAATTACTGCGACCCGGAGCCCGGGTCTGGATCTCCGATATCAACGACTCGCGGTCCCGTCTATCCAGTGGTGCCGGCACCCTCGTCATTTTGGTCGGCGAGCCCCACAGCCACCCCTTTGAACTCGCGCGCCAGAACCGTAGTGCCCGGCTCTTTCTCAGTTATGAGGAAAGCCGCGTCCGCCTCGCGGAATGCGTCAACCTATTGGAGGAAATCGCCGACAAGAACGCCCAGTTGCAGTCGGCCATGGAACGCACCCGTCGAAGCGAGCCCCCATTCCTGCGCGACTCGAATCCGCCTGCTTCCGGCGAGGCGACCGAGTCATGGGATTTTCTGGAAAGCGCCCTCGCCCATCTGGACGATCAACCACGCCTACTCGACGAATTTCGCCGCGCGGCCCGCTACATTCTCAAGTCTGGCAAGGTTCACTATTTTTTCCGCCAGCAAGAATGTTTCGTCTCGGACGATGGGATGCACCGTTGCGATAGCAGTCATCCACTCGCCCTCTGGTTCGAGGAGCATCCTGCGGCGCTCGACCTGAGCCAATGGGAAGGTCTGGAAGACCCGTCCATCGAGGCCCCGATTCGCCAGCTCCTCTCCACCTGGGGCACCCGCATCCTGGTGCCCTTGCACAGCCATGGCATGCTGGCCGGCTGGATGGCGCTGGGGCCGCGCGCCGATGGCGCGTCCTATCGTGAATCCGATAGCTTTAGGGCCGTGCTTCATGGCCGCCTGCTTGAGCGATGCCTGGAACGCTCGAATCAACTTACCGAATACAGCCGGATCGAGGCGGCGGCCGATTTGCGCGCCAAATACCTTCCCGGCGCCCGTCTCATCACCCGCACTGAGCTCGCCACCACCGATCTTCCCGTGGAGGTCCGGGCTGTCGCCAGCGAAGCCCTGCACACGGGCAAGACGGTTTCCCAACCGGCCCGCGTGCCGTATCGCTATCGCGTGCAAGCCGGTCCCGCTCCCGAGATCGACGGCGTCTGGGCCATCTGGGAGGACTCCGCACCCGAGATCGAGCGGATCAACATCCTCCTCGAGCAGAATCGCCGCGACCTCTTCCGCAGCCTCAGCCTCACGCTCAGCCACGAGCTTTCGAACCCGCTCGTTTCTCTGGTCACTTTCTCGCACATGCTCACCCGAGGCAGCAACGCCCCCGTCGGCAGTGCCGCCCTCGCGCAGGAAGTCGCCCTCACGAGCGAAGTCGCCAAGCTCAAGCTCCTGAACGAGCACGCCACGCTGCTCGGCGAGATCGCGCAGCCCGTGGCCAAGCCCACCGACCTCAACGCCATGCTCGTGGAAGTCGCCACCGCCCGTGGCCTCACCACCCGTTTCCTCGAGGAGCAACTCCTGCTCAATCTCGACCCGACCCTCGTGCGGTTCGCCTTCAGCTCCATCCTCGACGCGATCGCGGCCAACCGCCTCGATGAAGGACTCAAGCACCTCATCCTGACCCTGCGCGCAGTCGGCTCCGGTGCAAGCCGCACCGCCGTCATCACCATCGAGGGCAAACGCCTCGAACTCGACGGCACCCTGCCCCTGCCGTCCCCGGGCACCACTCCGAACCAAGGCCGTCTCTCCGTCTTCCTGGCTCGCGAAATCCTTCGGTTGCATGGCGGCACGCTCCAGGCCGGACCAGGGCTCAAGGGCACCGACATCCAGATTTCTCTCGGCTCCCTGCGTACCTGATAGCCAATCCGGGGTGTTGTCTCGACTCTGTTTCCCGGGGCGCTTTCAATCCGCGCTGTGCAGGAAATCCTCTTCATTTTAATTGGCGTGGTGGTCGGTGGCGCCTTGGGTTGGTTCGTGGCCCAGTCCCGTTTTGCCGCCACGGCGGAAAGGGCGCGAATCCTCGAGGCCGACCTGGCTACTGCCCGGGGGCGCCTGGCCGAAATCGAGAACCAGAAATCCAAGATTGAGAACGAACTGGCGGCCGAACGCGCCGCCGCCGAGGAAAAGATCTCCGCCCTGACCGATGCCCACACGCGCCTGACTTCGGAATTCAAGGCCCTGTCTGCCGACGCCCTGCGGTCCAACAACCAGTCTTTCCTCGAGCTCGCCCGCGAGACGTTCGGGAAGCTCCACCAACAGTCCTCCGACGAGCTGGGCAAGCGGCAGCAGGCCATCGACTCGATGGTCAAGCCGCTCCGTGAGTCGCTCGACAAGGTGGACGCCAAGATCGGCGAGCTGGAAAAAGTGCGCGCGTCCGCCTATGGCCAGCTTTCCGAGCAGCTCAAGTCGCTCACGACGACCCAGGGCCAGCTCCAGGCCGAGGCCGCGAAACTTTCCACCGCCCTCCGCTCGACGACCACCGCGGGTACCTGGGGCGAACTGCAACTGCGCCGTGTGGTCGAAATGTCCGGGATGGCCTCCTATTGCGACTTCACCGAACAGCAGTCTTCCGGGGCTCTCCGAGCCGATCTGGTCGTCCGTCTCCCCGGTGGCCAGCAGATCGTCGTGGACGCCAAAGCCCCCAACGATGCCTACCGCGAAGCGGCCAACGCTTCCGATGAATCCGTGCGCAGGATCAAGCTCGCCGAGCATGCGGCCAAGGTGCGCAGTCACATCGATGCTCTGGGCGGCAAGGATTACTGGGCCCAGTTCCAACCCTCCCCTGAGTTCGTCGTCCTGTTTCTCCCCGGCGACCAGTTTCTTTCCGGCGCGTTGCAAGGCGACCCCACGCTCATCGATCGCGCCATCGCCAAGAAGGTCCTGCTGGCCACGCCCGCCACCCTCATCG
>JBDKHE010000175.1:0-7206 GCA_039797805.1 Verrucomicrobiota bacterium | reverse complement strand
GGTGAAGGTCCAGGCGCTGAATGCCCCCATAAAGCCGGAGGCGCCGACCATCCACCACGACATCTTGCCGCCGCCGCGAAAATACTCGCTCGAATCCTTTCCCGAGTGGCGGAAAAACCAGCCAATGCTGGCGAGGAAGAGCAGATAGAAAAGGACGACAATGTAATCGAACGTAGAAAGCATGGCAGCAGAAGGGGAGGGAGAGGGGCGCCGGTCACAACCAGCCGGGTCCGGGGCCGGGACAACGGGAAGTCATCTCAGGTCGCACGGTCATAGCTAGCGAGACTGATCGCGCCGGTGGGTTTGCCGTCCGTCAGGTAACGCGTGACGTTGGCGAGGGCGTGACTGCCACAACTGGCGTAGCGATCGAAGGTCGGACCAGCGATATGGGGGGAAATCACGATGCCCGGAATGCGCATGAAAGGTGATTCTGGCGTCAACGGTTCCACGGTCACGACATCGAGCGCAAGGCGGATGCGGCCGGAAAGACCCTCGCGGACCAGGGCGTCGTCATCGACCACGGCGCCGCGCCCGATATTCACGAAGATGGCGTGGTCCGGAAGTGCGGCGAGAACGCTCCCGGTGACCGATTGTCGGGTGGAAGGGGTCAGGGACTCGCACTCAAACAAGACATCGGACTCGGCAAACAGGCCGTTCAGCGAGGCGGCGGGTTTGACGCCATGGGCCAAGAGAACGACATCGGGCACACCGGCCGAGTAGGCGGTGAGGGTCACCCCAAAGGGACGGAGCAGCGGCAGAAGCGCCCGGGCGACGCTGCCAAAACCGTGCAGACCGATCCGGAGACCGAAGAGCGACCGGGTGCCGATATCCGTGATGTGCCGGTCGCTGATCGGCCGGGCGATGTAGGGACCCCAAGCGGATTGATTGCGCAGCGCGGCCAGAGCCAGCAGCAAGCCGTGCTCGGCCACTTGTCCGCTGATGTGTTCGCCCCAGTTGGTTACGAGGCCGCCTTGTTCGATGAATGCCCGCGGAACCAGCTGCCGGACGGAGCCGACGATATGGGAGACATACCTGAGCGGGCAGCCGGGTTGGGACAGCCAGGGTTCGGGAATCGGCGGAGTGCTCCAAGCAGTGATCAGGATTTCCGGTCGCCAGGCGGCCAGTTGTGCCATCCACCGTTCAGGCTGGAGCGCTGTTTCGTCGGCAAAATAGATCTCCGACGTGAGCGGGGAGCGGGCGAGGGAGGATTCCAGGAACATCGTGCGTTCACGTGCGGTGATCGCGGCGACGATGCGCGTTCCGGTGTGGCGGGGACCGCCGCCGCGCGACGGCTTTTCGACAAGATTCATGAAGGGGGATTGGTATCAGCGTCGGAACAGGCGGCCCGTTCAGCCGACCGGATGGGCGTTGAGCGCCGGCAGAAGGGAGTGGGCAATGTTCCATTGGCCAAGAGAGGGGTGAACCAGTTGCCAGACTCCGGCGGAGGACTGCGCCACGCGCCAGGCCTGGGCGGCGGCTGGGTCGTCCCCGGTCCAGGCCAGCGCAGCAAGCCAGCCGCGTCCCGTGAGCCGGTCGCTGACAGCCACCGGGGTGACGTGATAAGGTGAAGAGAGATGCGCGCGCGGTTTGGATTCATCGAGGCGTTCATCCCATTCCTGGCCGGTGAAGCCGGCGAGCGGTTGCAGAAGTGTGCCTCCGGCGCGGGGGTGCCAAGCGGAGAAAGTCCCGCCGACCGCCTGGCGATCAAGCGATGAATCAGGGAGGGGCAGGGCGTAACCGCCAAGGCGGAAGGTGACCGGTTGCATCGCTTCGAAGCGATGCACCTGGAGAATCCAGCCTTGATGCCACCAGATGCCGGTGTCCACGCCGACATTGGTCTGGATTGGCGGACCTTCGGCGGTCCAGGCGTAGCCGAGGGCCCAGCTGTAGAGCACATGGGACTCGCTCATCTCCAGGGGCATCGTGGAATGACGGCCGAAGATGCGACCATCCTCGGTCCGGATGGTGAGGGCGGAGTCGAGAGACCACTCGGTTTGGGCGGGGAATGCGCAGGTGAAAGAACGGCCGGTGCGGTAGGCGGTCTTGCTCCATTTCCAGGCGCCGTAGCGGAGATTGGTGTGGGATACCTGTGACCCGGCGTTGATGATCTCGACCTCGCCACCCGTGCTGCGCAGGACCAGACCGGCTGCCGGAATCACGTGGGCGTGATCGCCCTGTTCGCTCAACAGCGCTACCTCCGGCGCGTGCCAGAACGCATGGGACGACGGCAGCAGCAGCGGCGAAAAGCCCTTGGCCGCCCAATACGGGGAACCCGGGCAGCTGTAGAGTTCCGCCGACGGCTCGAAGCGGTCGGTCCAGCCGACCGAGAGGCACCCTTGCTCCTGATAGATGGGCTTCGCGAGAAAGAAATCGAGATTGCGGGTGCACAGGCGGCGGAGGCGGCCGAGCGGGAGGGCGGTGCAGTTTTCCAGCACGGTGAGTCCGAACGTGGCGATGCTGTTGAAGCGGTAGGTGATCGAGCGCCCGAACGCAGGATGCTCGCCGCTCGCGGCGAAGAAGTGCTGGTAATCGAGCGTGAAGCTGCGGGCCCACTCGCGCCACCGTTGGGCGCGGTCGGGGTTGGCCTCGCCATGCAGGCGCGCCCACCAGAGCCCGTAGAAGTTGAACGCGTAGGCATTGTAGTAGTCGAAAGCCTGGTTGATGCCGTCCTGAAACCAGCCGTTGCCGCGATGCATCATTTCGAGCCGGTGGAAGTACTCGTCAACCAGCGCGGGGTCGGTCGGCCGGCCGTAGCCGTGCCGGCGAAGGAATTCCAGAATATGGATTCCCATGAAATAGTGATTGTTGTCGACGTAACCCGTGTGGCGCGCCGTCGCCAGCCAGGCGGCGACCTGGTCCTTTTCGTGGGCGGCCAGTGGATTCCACAGCTGGTCCGGCGCGATCTGGAGGGTGATCGCCAGCAACCCCATCTCGACATGCAGCTGATGGTAGTTGGCATCGGGGCCCCATGCGTGAGGCCCGCCGGGAGTTGTCCCGGCCACCAGGCCCGCCCGGAACCAGCGGGCGACCTGGTCGCGGAAGGCCGCGGCGCCGGGCGTGGCCGTCGCCGACTCCGGCTCGGACTGGAGATAATGCGCCGCGAGCAGCATCGGGCGCGCGAACGATTCGAGTCTTTCGGCCGGAGCGCCGTTGGCGGAAGCCGGACCGATCAGATCAATCGAGGCATAGCCCAGCCGGAACAGCCGGCTCAGCGGTTCCAGCAACAGCCGGGCCTGGGTCTGCCAGTGGCGATACGCGGCCAGCCCGGCGACGGTGGGCTCTCCGGGGGGCGGGATGGACGCAGCGGTGGCGAAGGTGCGCGGGAGCGTGACGCTGGCACCGGCAAGGGCGGCCAAACGGAGAAACTGGCGGCGGGCAAGGGGGGGCATGGTGATTGAGGATCGCCCAGCCAGGCTGGTCGAACAATCCGGGTGGGGTGACTAAGATGCGGCGGTTCGCCGCCGCCAATGGCCTAGGCCGTCACACAGGTGACGGACGGACCTGAAATCTCGGCCGGCGTCAGGCGTGTTGCTGGCGCAGCGTGGAGCCAGGCAGCCAGCGACCCTCCACATGAATCCGCTGGGGGTTGGCGGGGACGCCCCGCTCCTGGCGGTGGATCATGCCGATCAGGAAGTCCACCGCGACACTGCCAATCTCGACGGAATTTTCGATGACCCCGGCCAGTTCCGTGTCCGGTGACGGCAAGAGCGGGCAAGCGACGCCGAGTTCTTCCGGCACTTTCTTGCCGAGTGAGCGCAAGACATCGAGAAAATGGTAGTTGCCGGTGACAATCGCATCAGGCCGGTGCGCCTTCAGCCAGCGGGTGACCGCGCCGTGATCGGGATAAGGAGCGGAAAGGGTCGGCAGCGTCGCCCCGCCGCCGACCCCCGCGAGGTGTTCCTCGACCAGATAGCCGGCGAGATAATTGTGGTCGGTGCGCAAGTCGTGATCGCCATCCAGCACCATGCCGATGCGCCGGTAGCCGAGGCGGCGCAGTTCGTGCACCGCCAGGCGCATCGCCCGGTATTGGGTGGCGCTGACCGTATGCAGCCGGGGCGTCGCCAGGCTGTAGCCGAAGGTCACGGTGGAAAACTTGGACCAAGGAAAATCGAGACTGGTTTCCGGGCGGGGCTGGGGGCAGAGCAAAATGCCCGACACGCCCCGCGCGGAGAGAATCGAGGCCATGCGCGGGGAGGTCATGCCCGGGGCGTTGAAGTCAAAGATCTCAACCTGGAAGCCATAGCGTTTCGCCTGGGTGGCGGCCCCTTCGTAGTAGTCGCTGAAATGAGGCCGCAGGGTCCGGTCGCGCCAGTCGAAACCGTAGGCGGAATTGATGAGCCACGCGAGGGTGCCATGGTACGTGGCGGGACGCCGCTGGTTGCGGTAGGCCGCGAGGGCGGAGAGCATGGGGTCGGGCGTGTAGCCCATGCTGGCCGCGATCTCCATGATGCGATCGCGCGTGGCCTTCGGGATGTTGGCGTGACCCTTGAAGGCCATCGATACCGTGGCGCGGTGAACCCCGGCGCGCTTCGCAATGTCCTGCTGGGTGACTCGACGCGGCTCCATGCGGGAAGCCTTAGCGGGCCGGATGAGTGCGACGCGAGCACTATCTGAAAACACCGCGGCGATTGCGCCAGAGATCTCCCGGCGTCACCTGTGCTACTAGCGGGGTGATTGCCCGGCGCGCCGTTCTGGTTGCCAATGCTCGCGTCGGTCAACTTGCAGCCCCGCAGAGCACCCTCCTTCTGGCGCCGAACATCTCTGGCGCTCGATTGAAAGTGTCCTCACGATCCTAACCCCAGCCATCTATGAAATGCTTCCCCCTCACCCTCATCGAGCGTACGCGCTTGGTGGCCTCCGCGACCGTTGTCGCGTTGGGCTTGGTTTCGGTGCCTTCCGTGTCCGGTCAGGCCGCCCTTGATAATGAGACGGCCAAGAATCCTGACGAGCCCGTCCTGGTGCTTTCCCCCTTTGAAGTGCAAGCCGGCAGCAACGAGGGCTACCTGGCCACGTCGTCGCTGGCGGGCAGCCGCCTCAAGACGAACCTCAAGGACATCGCCTCGCCCATCTCGGTCGTGACGCCCCAGTTCATGGAGGACACGGGTTCCCGCAATCTCAGCGATCTCCTCGTGTACACCACGAACACCGAAATCAACGGTGTCGCCGGCAACTACACCGGGGTTGACCTCGGCAAGGACGGCGCCTCCAGCCAGAACGGCAACCTGCGCAATCCGCAATCGGGCAACCGCGTGCGCGGCCTGGGCAGCGCCGACATCACGCGCAATTTCTTCGCCACCGATCTCCCGCTGGACTCCTACAACACGGAGAACATCGAGATCCAGCGCGGTCCCAACGCCATCCTCTTCGGTCTGGGCAGCCCGGCCGGCATCATCAACGGCACCATGAAGGCGCCGATCCTCGGCCAGCGGAAGTTCAAGACGGAACTGCGGGTGAACAACTATGGCGGCACCCGCGAGGCGCTCGACGCCAACGTGCCGCTGATCGAGAACACGCTGGGCTTCCGGCTCAATGTGCTGCATGAGGACGAGGCCTTCCGCCAGGAGGAATCGTTTGCGCGAACCACCCGCGGCACGGGTTCGATCCGCTGGGAGCCCAAGCTGGCCAAGTCGGTCTTCACCCAGTTCACGGCCAACCTGGAGAGCGGCAAAACGGATTCCAGTCGTCCGCGCTTCGCCCTGCCGGTTGATATGATCAGCAACTGGTTCGACCCGAGCCGGCTAAACAAGCTCACGACGGCGGTGCCCGTGAATCGTGCGACCGTTGCGCCGGGCGGGCCCTGGTATCAATACGGCCCCTATCTCAACCGCGACATCGGCGGCGTCGGCGAGTGGTTCGACCAGGAAGGCATGGTCTGGTTCAATCCGAATTCGAGCGAGACCGGTGATCCGGCCAACGCGGCTTTCCCGGATGCCTATCACCAGCGCGGTGGCGCCGTCATGAGCACCTCCCGCATCGGCAACTGGGGCATGATTTCACCGATCAATTACTACGACAATTACCACATGGTCCTGAACCCGGGCGTGCATCCGTTGACGCAGAAGGCGACCTTTGCCGGCGATGCCGATCTGCTGGCCCGCATCAACCAGATGGAGCAGCGGTCCGGCCAGTCGTTCACGACGAAGCCATGGAACACCTGGCAGGCGCAGCAGATCATCGACCCAAGCGTGTTTGATTTCTGGAACCATGACCTCGCCGGGCCCAACAACACGCAGTACGCGAAGTACCGCGCCTGGAATCTCAACGCCGTGCAGACCTATCTCGATGGCAAGCTGGGCGTCGAAATCGCCTACGACCGGCAGAACTACAAGAACGGCCACATCAATTGGATCAACAACCCGAACAACATCTACATCGACATCAACCAGAACATCCGGCGGTCCACCGAGTATTCCGATCCTTCGAAGTACGGTCCCGAGATTCCCAACCCCGGTTTCAAGCGCCTGGTGGTGGTGAGCGGCACCGACGGCTTGCGCAACGAGAACGAACGCTCGGCGGAACGCGCCACGGTGTTCTACCAGCTGGACGCGAAGGACTATTTCAAGCGCAGCTGGCTCCGTGAACTGCTCGGCAGCCACACCTTCACCGGGAATCTTGCCCGCCAGACCTACGAGAGCCAATCGCGCTCGTTCAGCCTGCAGACCCTCGGCACGGGTCCGGAACTCTCCCAATACATCGCCCCCAACGAGGATTTCCTCGGATTGCACTACCTTAACACCACGGCGGATGTCAGCACCAACCCGGGCATCGCGGGTCTGGGGATTCTGCCGATCGGCGTGATCCAGGCCGCCCAGCCAGGCGAAGGCACAATCAATGACCTTTACCTCGACACGCAGTCGGTGCCGCGCGTGCCCGGCTACTCCCGTCAGCAGGCCACCGGTATCAATGACTACCGGACCAACGAGGCGAACATGTACCGCAACGGTCCCTCCGCCCAAAAGACCCGCGTGAACAACCGCACCTTCATCGTGCAAAGCCGTTTTCTGAACGACAAGGTGGTCGGCTTGTGGTCGGTCCGGCGGGATGATTTCTTCCAACAGAGCAAGGGGGCCACCAGCCGCTTCACTTCGGTCTTGGATGCCACCGGCAAAGCTACGGGTGCCACGCCATACAACCTGGGCACCCAGGTCCAGGCGCCGAACGGCAACTATCACTCGCTGCCCGATTCGCCGAACTGGATGTATGATC
>JBDKHE010000174.1:0-2831 GCA_039797805.1 Verrucomicrobiota bacterium | reverse complement strand
TGGACGCTGGGCATCGATACCAGCTGCGTGACCGGTGGCGCACTCACCGCCTACGTGTTGCCGGAAAAGAAAATCGTCCAGGTAAAGGCACGGGAAGCCTACTACAAGCGGTAGAGGTCGGCTGACCGGCGGACACGAAGCCGCTGGACGTAACCGGCTTGAGCCCGTAGGCATGGGTCGGGCCATCGGTTGCATTCCCTGAAAACCATTCCCAAGATCCCTGCACTCCTCCTCCCATGTCTGCCAGCAACACCCCGATTCCCGCCCGTGACATCAAAGCCCTGCCCCGCGACGGCGGCGACACCTTCGCCAGCGTCCTGCTGGTGCGCCGGGTCACGAGCAAGACCGCCAAGAACGGCAATCCCTTCCTGACCGTCGACCTCGGGGACAAGACGGGGAATTTTAACCTCAACGTCTTCGGCGACAGCCCGGCCTTCGAGCTCTTTGCCAACCTGAAGGATGGCGGCGTGGTGCGCATTGAGGCGCGCGTCGACTATTACCAGGACCGGCTTTCCCCGAAACTGCTTCGCGCCGAAGCCATTTCCACCGAGCAGCTCTCCGGTTCACCGTTGCTGGCCAACCTCGTGGAGACCGCTCCCGAAGATGCCGACGCGCTCTGGGCTGAATTTCAGGGGTTCATCGCCAGCATCACCCAGCCCGAGCTTCGCGCCACCGTGCAGGCGGTGTTTGACGAGATCGGCGAACCCTTCCGCACCTGGCCCGCCGCCGTGGCCATGCACCATGCCTATCGGCACGGCCTGCTGGAGCACACGACCCACATGGCCCGTGCGGCCAAGGCCCTGCTCCCGCTCTATCCCGAGGTGGACGCCGACCTCGCCATGGCCGGCGTGCTGGTCCACGACACCGGCAAGGTCATCGAGTATCAGGGCGAACTCGTCACCACCCGCAGCCGCAAGGGCATCCTGCAGGGTCACGTGGTGCTGGGCTACCAGCTCGTTCGCAAGGCCGGCATCAAAGCCAAGCTCAACCCCGATCTGCTTGAGCGTCTCGAGCACATTGTCCTCAGCCATCAGGGTGAGTTGGAATGGGGCGCCGCCGTCATCGCCTCCACCCCCGAGGCCGTCTTTGTTTCCAAGATCGATGACCTTGATGCCAAGATGGGCATGGTCCAACGCCTTCTCCGTCAGGCTGGCGAAGACGATCAGTTCTCGGACCGGCATCTCGGCCTGAACGCCCAGCTGCTCCTCACCAAACCTGAGAAGTAATCGGTGCCGCGTTCCGATTCCGTCAGACCCGGATAAAAATCTTTCGCTGGTACAGGAAACGCGCGAGCAACAGCAGCAGGCCGAGCGACGTGAGCGCGAGACTGAGCTCGCCCAGTCCCGCCATCCGCCCGTCCAGCCAGGCCGCGACGCTTCCTCCCATCAACTTTCGCGCGATGTCCCCGAAGCCAACCAGCGAGGTGGCCAGGTAAAGCGTGATCGGATTCATCCCGATCCACTGAAACGGCGCGCACCACCCACGCCACTCGCGGATGTCCACGACGTAGTACATCAGCCCCAACAGCCAGAAACTCCACCCGCCGGCCACCAACACGAAACTCGACGACCAAAGATCCTTCACCACGGGAAACTGCAAATGCCAGGTCCAGCCTACCACCAGGCTCACCGCACCGGCGATCGCCAGCCAGCGAACCTTTTGCCTCGGCGACCGATCCGAGCGCTTCAAGACATGGCCGGCCAGCAATCCCAGCAGGCACGTGGCGACGGCTGGGAGGGTGCTGAGAATGCCTTCGGGATCCCAGTAGCGCTGATACTTGCCCCCGGGCAACCATTCGTAGTCCAGATGATTGGCCAGATTCAGTCCGCGCTCGTAACCGCCGACAACTTTCACCGTAGTGGCTGCATAGAGTCCGGCAACCTGCTCGGCCGTGGGCTTCGTCGTCCCCAGGCTGGCAGCCAAGGCTTCCCGGGTCAGCGCGATATTCCGGATCGGCACAAAGGTGAGCAAGGCCCAGTAGCCCACCAGCAGGAACGCTCCGACCGACAGACAGGTGCGCAGGCGGAAGCAGCAGAACAATACTCCCGTGACCGCATAGGCCATGGCGATCCGCTGCAGGACGCCGACCAACCGCACTTCCGGCCAGGGCTGGGCGAGACCACCGTTGTAGAGGACGCCCAGCAGGAAAAGCAAAGTGGCCCGCAGGAGAATCCGCCTGATTGCTCCGGCCCGCCCCAGCGTCGCGAGCGTCTTGGGCAGGGCGAAAACCAGCGAAACCCCGCTGATGAAAATGAAGAGCGGGAAAATCAGATCATAAAAGGCAAACCCGGCCCATGGCTTGTGCTCCATCTGCGCCGCGAATGCCTTCACGAGCGGACTCGCCGACATCGCTCCGAGCGCCAGCACCACCGCATCCGCTCCCAGAATCCAAAACATGTCAAAGCCCCGCAACACATCGAGTGACGCAAGCCGCACCGTCGGTTGGTCTGAGTTGGGAACTGCTGGGTTCATTCGTCAGGATCGGCGTCCCACGCGATGCCCGGAAAGCGCATAATAGAGGATATACAGGTAGCATGGCAGCGTGCACCAGATGAAGGCAGCCTGGGATCCCAGCGAGAGCGCCAGGTGGCCGTACACTTGGGGAATGATGGCGCCACCCGCGATACCCATGATCAGCAAGGCCGAACCAAACGAGGTCAGCCGGCCGAGCCCCGCGATCGCGAGCGGAAAGATCGCCGGCCACATGAGCGAGTTGGCGAAACCCAGCAGTGCAATGCACGTGATCGCCGTCCGTCCCTCCGTGACGTAGGCCGCCACGGCCAAAGCCATTCCGGTGAGGGCCGAAAGCTTGAGGGCAGTCTCCTGCCGCA
>JBDKHE010000173.1:0-4359 GCA_039797805.1 Verrucomicrobiota bacterium | reverse complement strand
ATCCGCACTGACGAACGCGGCGACGCGGCCGTCTAAAGCACTTAGCCACACACACCTGACAGAAAGGCGCCCCGCCCCGGATCACCGGTGGCGGGGCTTCCTTTTTAGGCAGCTTAATGGTTGGGCCCGCTCCATCTGATGACCCGGGGTTAAAAATACTCATGGCTTGGCCTGTTGCCTGCTAATTGGTTCATGGGAAGACAGTCTGCTGGAACCTGTGGTTCACCCTGCAGTCCTAGGCTGTCCTGACCAGACAAACCAAACCTACACTAATGAAGAAAATAACCCTCCTCCTCGCAGCGCTTATCACGGGCGCCTCGCTTACCGCCGCTGACGCACCTGCGTCCTCATACAGCGTCACCGCGGATTTCCCATATACGACCAAGTACGTCTTCCGCGGCGTCGAACTCGCCAAGGGCGCTTTCCAGCCCTCCATCAAGCTGACCTCCGGTGATTTTTATGCCGGTATCTGGAGCAGCCTGCCGGTCAACAAGAACTACGAGCTGGAAATCGACTACTACGCCGGCTACGGCTTCAAGCTGCCGAACGGCTGGAGCCTCGATGTTGGCACCACCTTGTACAGCTACCCTGGCCTGAATGGCGGCGGCGACAAGACCACCTTCGAACCGTACGTCGGTCTGAATGGCAGCTTCGGCGCGGTCTCCTCGGCCACCTATGCGTACTATGACTTCACCCTCGATGTCATGACCCTCCAGGAAACCCTGGGATACAGTGTGCCGCTCGACGACAAAACTTCGTTGAACCTGTCGGCCACCGTCGGTCGCGTCGAACCCGACAGCGGCAGCGGTTACACCTACTACGGCGTGGGCGCGACCATTCCGTACAAGCTGAGCGACAAGTCCACCATCACGGTGGGCGTTCAGTATGCCGACCATAACATCAGCGGTCTCGAGGGCAGCCACTTCTGGGGCACCCTTGGCTACACCTACACGTTCTAAGTCGGAACTTGAGCTGATTTAATCAAAAAGCCCGTCCCCGCGTGAGCGGGGACGGGCTTTTCTTTGCAGAATCAGCAGATCGGAACTAGGCCTTGACGCTCAGTGAGCCCAGCAACCGTTCGATCCGGTCGCACGCAGCGGACAGTTTCTCCTCGTTGGCGGTGAAGCAGGCACGCACATGGCCCTTGCCGGCATCGCCGAAGGCCGTGCCCGGGACCACCGCCACCTTGTGCTCCGTCAGCAGGCGGCGGGCGAATTCCCCTTCATCCAGCCCCGTGCCGGCAACGGAAGGAAAGGCATAGAACGACCCCCGCGGTGAATGACATTTGAGTCCGGCCGCATTGATGCGCCGCACGAAAAGATCACGACGTTCGCGATAGCGGTCACGCATGAACTTTGTGGCATCGTCACCAAGGCGCAGCGCCGCCAAGGCGCCCTCCTGGCTGATGCTCGGCGCGCACAACATCGAGTACTGGTGAACCTTCATCATGGCCTCGATCAATGGCGCCGGACCGCAGGCATAGCCCAGACGGAATCCCGTCATCGCGAATGCCTTGGAGAATCCATGCAAGAGGATCGTGCGCTCGCGCATGCCAGGCAGGCTGGCAATGCTCGTGTGCGTTCCCTCGAAGACCAGCTCCGAGTAAATCTCGTCACTCACGACGATCATGTCCTTCTCGATCGCGAACTTGGCGATGCGTTCCAGCTGTTCGCGGGAGCAGACTCCTCCGGTCGGGTTGCAGGGCAGGTTCAGAAGCAACAGTTTGCAGCCCGGCTGCCAGGCGGCGGCCAAGGCCGGCGCATCGAGGGAGAATTGTTCCTGCGCGTTCGTGGACACCGGCACGCCCACCGCATGGACCAGATCCACGGACGGGGCGTAGGAGACATAGCAGGGCTGGTGATACATCACCTTATCGCCCGGATTGAGCAGTGAACGCAGGGTAAGATCCAAACCTTCGGAAACGCCGACGGTCACGAGGACCTCGTCGTCCGGCCGGTAGCTGGTCTTGAAATGCCCCTCGGCATAGCGGCAGATCTCCTTGCGGAGGGCCGGCAGGCCGAGATTGGACGTGTAGTGCGTCTTGCCGGTGTCCATGGCCGTCTTGACGGCATCACGGATGGGTTGCGGAGTGTCGAAATCGGGTTCGCCGATACCGAGTGAGATGACGCCGTCGGTCTTCGCGACGAGTTCAAAGAAGTCGCGAATGCCGGAGCGGCGCAGGCCGGCCACATGACGCGCGATGAAGCGGGTCGTATCGAGGGTCGGCGTGGAAGTGGATAAACTCATGGAGGAATTAGGGTGGCCGGAGGTGGCCTTAACGCTTGAGGCGTGCGCGGACTGCATCGCCCATCTGGGTGGTCGTGATCGGTTTCGCCGCACCGAGGTCGCCGGTGTGGCAGCCTTCGTCAATGGCGGCGCTGACGGCCGCCTCAATAGCTCGGGCCTCGGCCTCCAGACCGAGGGAGTGGCGCAGCAGCATCGCGGCTGAAAGAATGGTGCCGGTGGGGTTGGCGATGCCCTTGCCCGCGATGTCGGGGGCGGAGCCGTGGATCGGCTCGTACAAGCCGAGCTTGCCCTCGCCCAATGAGGCGCTGGGGAGCAGACCGAGCGAGCCGGCCAGCACCGCCGCCTCGTCCGTCAGGATGTCACCAAACATGTTTTCCGTGACGATCACGTCGAACTGCGCCGCATGCGTCACCAGACGCATGGCGGCGGAATCAACGAGCTGGTGCTCCAGCTTCACATCGGGAAATTCTTTGCCCACCTCGATGGCGATCTGGCGCCAGAGCCGCGAGGACTCAAGCACGTTGGCCTTGTCGATCGAGGTGACGAGCTTCCGGCGTCCACGGGCGAGCGTGAAGGCCAGGCGCACAATGCGACGGATCTCAACATCGGTATAGATGAGCGTGTCCACCGCCTGCACCCCGCCCTCCGGCGTCGCGCTGCGCCCCTTGGGCTGGCCGAAATAGAGACCGCCGGTGAGCTCGCGGATGACGATGAAATCCACGCCGGCCACGCGCTCGGGCTTCAGCGGAGAAAGCTTGGCGAGCGACGGAATCGCCTTAACGGGACGAAGGTTCGCATAGAGCCCGAGACCCTTGCGGATGGCCAGCAGTCCCTGTTCCGGGCGCACCTTGGCCTGGGGATCATCCCACTTGGGGCCACCCACCGCGCCGAGCAGCACCGCCTGGGCGCCCTGGCAGGCCTGCAAAGTCGCCTCAGGCATGGCGGTGCCGGTCGCGTCAATGGCGCAACCGCCGAGCAGATGCTCGGCATATTCAAACTGGTGACCGAAAAGCTTGGCCACGGCATCAAGCACGCGGCGGGCTTCCCCGACAACTTCAGGACCGATCCCGTCACCGGGTAAAAGGACAATTTTGGCGTTCATGCTAAAGTGGGTTTGGCGGCGACGGGTTGGTCGGTCGTGGTCAGCGCGTACTCATAGCCATCCGCCAGCGCCAGCCAGGTGGCATCCAGGATGTTCGTACCCGCCCCGACCGTGCTCCAGCGGCGCTCGCTGCCATCGTGCCAGTCGATCAGCACCCGGGTCACGGCTCCGGTGCCGGAATTGCCGTTCAGGATACGGACCTTGTAGTCCGCCAGCTGGATCTGGGCAACCTGCGGAAACAACGGCTGCAGCGCCTTGCGCAACGCCGTGTCGAAGGCGTTGACCGGGCCATTGCCCTCGGCGGCCGTGTGGACGTCGTGTCCCCGGACCGTAAGCTTGATCGTGGCCTCGGCCACCTGGCGATCACCATGCCGGTTCACCATGCCGCGATAGTCATGCAGGGTAAACAGGGGCTGATAATCGGGACTCAGGCGCCGCACGAGCAAGGACACGCTGGCCTCGGCTGCCTCGAATGAAAAGCCCTCGTGCTCCTTTGTCTTGATCACTTCAACGACTTTGGCCCCGAGGTGCTGGTCCAGATTCGTCAGGCCGAGCTGCGCCGCCTTTTCAACAATGTTCGCGCGGCCGGAAAGCTCGCTCACGACGACCCGCATCTCGTTGCCGACAAGCTTCGGATCGATGTGCTGGTAGGCGTCGGGATGGCGCTGCATGGCAGACACGTGGACACCGGCCTTGTGGGCGAAGGCGCTGTTACCGACGTAGGCCATCTGCTCGTTGGGCGCGAAGTTCGCGACCTCGGCGACAAACCGGGCGACCTCGTGCAGGCGCGGGAGATGCCCCTCGGGCAACGCCCGTAGCTTGAGCTTCAATTCGATGTTGGGGATGACCACGCAGAGGTTCGCATTGCCGCAACGCTCGCCGTAACCGTTGATCGTGCCCTGCACATGGACCGCCCCGGCATGGATCGCGGCAACGCTGTTGGCCACGCCGCAACCGGAATCATCGTGCAGGTGGATGCCGACGCGAACACTCGGGCCGAAATGCTTTTG
>JBDKHE010000172.1:0-6154 GCA_039797805.1 Verrucomicrobiota bacterium | reverse complement strand
TCATCGGCTTCTGGGACACCGGCGCCGGGAAGACCGTCCACTTCAACGCCCACTACGATGTCGTGCCCGTGTCGGGCAAGTGGCGCCACGGCAGCCCGTTCAGCGGCACGGTGGAGAAGGGTTGGATCTACGGGCGCGGCTCCTCCGACATGAAGGGCGCCATCGCCAGCATCGTCTTTGCACTGAAGGCCCTGCGCGCCACCGGCACCAAGCCCAACTTCAACTGCGAGGTATCGTTCACCGCCGATGAGGAAACCGACAGCGTCCTCGGCACGGGCTGGGTGACGGCCCACGGCCGGCTGAAGGCCGACTACGCCCTCGTCGGCGAGGGAGGGGAAGGCGACGGCGTCTGCTGCGGCCACAACGGCGTGGTCTGGCTGAATGTGCACGTGCACGGCCGCGCCGCCCACGGCTCGACGCCCGAGGAGGGCATCAACGCCCTTGAGAAGATGTCGGCCCTCGTCCTCGCGCTCGACGGCTACAAGAAGGTTCTCGCCCGAAAAAAATTCCGCACGCCCGACGGCCTGATCCGCACCCCCACGCTCAATCTCGGCGGCGTCTTCGCCTCCGGCGAGGGTGGCAAGATCAACACCGTGCCGGCGGCCGCCAGCTTCAGCATCGACCGCCGCATCCTGCCGATCGAAAACGTCGCCACGGCCGAGCGTGACCTGCGGGCCTACCTCAAGAAAGCCGCGGCCAGGATCCCACAGTGCCGGATCACCATCGAAAAGATCTCGGACAACCATTCCTGCTACCGCGATCCCGGCACGCCCTTCGCCGCCGCCCTGCGGCAAAGCGTCGCGAAGGTGCGTCGTCGTCCGGCGCAATTCTGTGTTTCGACCGGGTTCAACGACATGCATTTCTTCGCCAACGAACTGCGTATCCCGACCCTCGGTTACGGCCCCGGCGGCCTCGACTTCCACGCCATCGACGAACGCGCGAAAATCAAGGACCTCGTCAACACCGCCACGATCTACACGGACCTGCTGACGACGTTCGCCAGCTAGGAGCCAAGAGCCGGGAGCGGAGCGCTTGGATCGAGCAGGGTCGGCCTTGCACATTCTTGGCCCTGTTTTGCGGCATTCCCCTCGCGCTCGACTCATCATGGAGGGTCGGTCTCCCGACCGACCGCCTCTGGCTCCCCGCTCCCGGCTCTGAGCTCTCAGCTCCGCAGCCCCTGCCGGATCATGCTGACGGCGATCGCGGCGAGCAGCATCGAGATAATCTTGGAGATCGCGCGCAGGCCGGTGCCGCCGATCTTGCGGCCGAGCCATTCACTGTAGTGTAGGGCAAAGACCACGAGCGCGAGGTTCACCGCCAGGGCGACGAGCGTGACGACCAGCCCCACCGCATCATTTTGCGCCAGGACCAGGAGCGTCGTGATGGAGGCGGGACCCGCGATCAACGGCATGCCCAGCGGCACCACACCGAACCCTTCGGGGAGTTTTTCCGGCTCGGACGCGGACTGGGTGAGATCCTTCGCCGCCAGGATGAACAGGATGAGTCCGCCCGCGACCTGGAAGTCGCTCACCGAGATGCCGACGGCGGTGAAGATGCTCTGCCCCAGCATGAGAAACCCGAGCGCGACAAGTCCGCCGGTCCACGTTGCCTGGTTCGCGATGCGCTGCCGCTGCGGGCCATCGATGTTCTGGCCCAGCCCGAGAAAGATCGCCGCGAGCCCGATCGGGTCGATCGCCACGAACAGCGGGATGAAAGCCAGGAGAAACTTGGACAGCCACTCTTGCATCCCCGCAGCGTGCCCGCTACCCCCGGAAAAAGCAACGCCCCTCAGGCCACCAGCTCGCGCGGGGCGGCGGGCAGAATCAGGTGGAAAGTCGTGCCCACGCCGGGTTGGGAATCCACGCGCAGACGACCGCGGTGCTTTTCCATGATGGTGTGCGAGGTGGCGAGTCCCAGGCCGGTGCCCTTTTCCTTGGTCGTGAAAAACGGATCGAAAATGCGCGCCAGCACCTCGGGCGGCATGCCCGGTCCTTTGTCGCCCAACGAGATTTTCACCCACGATTCGGCCGGGGGCAGCCCGGCCTCGGTGCCTGGTGCGAGATTCACCGCCTGCAGGGAGATGCGGCCGCGACCGGCCATGGCCTGCACGGCGTTGAGGACGATGTTGTGCACCACCTGACCGATTTGGGTCTCATCAACCTCCACCGGCCAGAGATCGCCGGGCAGGGTGTCCACGACCTGCACACTGGTTCCGGTCACGCCAAGTTTGGCCGCCTCCCGCACCAGCCCGGGCAACCGGATGAGCTTCTTCTGCTGGGGACCACCCTTGGCGAAGGTCTTCAGCTGCTCGGTCAGCTTGATCGCGCGATGGATGACCTTGTCGATCTCCATGAGCCGCGGACCCGCCTCCAGCGGGAGACCGGGGGTGTCCTGCACCAGATAAAGATTGCAGCTCATCACCGTCATCAGGTTGCCGAAATCGTGAGCGATGCCTCCGGCCATGAGACCGAGTGATTCCAGCCGGTTGGCCCGCTCCTGCTCTTCGGCGCGGCGCCGGCGCTCGGTGATGTCCGCAAACACCCCATAAATGCCAACCGGCGTACCCGCCTCATCCCGGATGATGTCCGCGCGCACGAAGGCCGGCACGCGCCGGCCGCTGCGGGACAGCACATCCGTTTCCCCGCTCCAAGAGCGGCCGCTCTTCACTGCGGTGAGAATCTCCTGCGCCACCGCCTTGTCGGCAAAGAGCACCCCATCGCCCGGCACGGCATTGAGCTCCTCCACAGTATAGCCAAACAGGTCGAGGTGCGCCCGATTGTGATAGAGCGAATGCCCTTGCATGTCCCCGATGCCGACGGCGTCGCTGGTGCTTTCCACCGCCTGGCTGATCCGGCGCAACATCGTCTCCGTGTCTTCCAGCTTTGCCTGCAAGCGCAGGCTCCGCCTTCGCCCCAGCATAAAGCCGGCGGCAAGGGCCGCCAAAGGGAGGACCCAGACGAGAACTGTCAGGAAAGTTGGCACCGACAATCCTTACAACGGCTTGGATGCCGGAACCTTGAGGATGTACCCGATCCTTTCTTTGGCGTCCCCGTCCTGACGGACACACCGTCGTAGGGACGTCGCGGGTCGACGCCTCACTCCGGCCGATCCGGACGGATCAACAGCGAATCCAAGGCCGGCCCGATGGTCGGATAAACAAAGTTGAATCCCGCCTCCTGCAGGCGCTGCGGCACGACGCGTTGACCGTGCAGGGCCAGCAGGGGGTCCACGCCCATCAGGCGCGATGCCAGGAATTTCACGGCAAACTCCGGTGCGGGCGGACACCACGGCCGGCGCAGCACCCGGCGCAGCTCGCTCATGAAATCGGCGTTGCTCACCGGGTGCGGGGCACAGGTGTTGTAGGTGCCGCTCAGATCCGGCCGCGAGAGGGCGGCCGCAAAGGCCGACACGAGGTCCTCGCGGTGGACCCAGCTCATGAACTGCCGGCCGCTGCCGGCGGCTCCGCCGAAAAACCGGCGCGTCAGACGCACCAACGGCGGGAGCGCGCCGTGCTCCGCATCCAGCACCACGCCGATGCGCAGCACCACGCGCCGCACGCCCGGCAGTGCCTGGGCGGCGAAGGTCTCTTCCCAGCGTTGACACACCTCGGCGAGAAAGCCCGAACCCGCCGCCAACGACTCGTCACACCAACGGTCGCCCGCATTCCCGTAGAAACCGGTCGCACTGGCCTGCACCCAGACGGGCGGCGGATGCCGGGCCTGCGCCCAACCCTGACCGAGCGCGTTCACCGCCTTCACCCGCGATGCCAGGATCTCGCGGCTGTTGTCCAGCGTGTGCACGCAGTTGATGGAGCGTCCGGCAAAATCGACGATCGCCGCCGCGCCCTCGAGCTCTTCGACCCAGGGACCGACGGTCTCCGCATTCCACGACACCTCACGCAAAGCCGCGCCAGGACGCGGATCCCGGGACAGCACGACCACTTCCCGGCCCGCGGCCGCCAGCTGTCGCCCGAGCGCCTGTCCGAGGAAGCCACTGCCGCCGGCGAGGATCACCTTGTTGGTCATGCTGAAAGGATAACGCCAAAAAATCGGTTGGCAACCGTAGGCGCGGCTTTACGCGGCGACCGATCGGGCCATAAAACCCCACTTGCTTCCCTTGTCCACGCCTCCCACCAATTTCTTCGATCTCACCCGTGAGGACCTGCGCCAGCGGGTCGTGCGCCGCGGCTTCAGTCCCGTGCACGCGGCCCGCCTGTGGACCTACGTCTATCGCCAGCGCGTGGAAGACTGGGCCCGGATGGATGAACTGCCCGTGCGTTTTCGCGATCAGTTCGCCGGCGAATTGAACCTGCTCCGGCTGCCCGTCGCCGTGGAGACGCGGAGCAACGACGGCTTCACCCGCAAGTACCTGCTCGCCCTCGCTGACGGTCGCCGCATCGAGACCGTGCTCATGCGCTACAAAGGTCGCGTCACCGCCTGCATCAGCAGCCAGGCCGGTTGCGCCATGGGCTGCGTCTTCTGCGCCACCGGGCAGATGGGCTTTGTCCGCCACCTGACCGCCGGGGAAATCGTCGCCCAAGCCATGCACGTGGACGCCGTGCTGGATGAAACCGCCAGCGGGGCAGGGCGCGTCGGCCCCGACGCGCAAAACCCGGGCGCAACTCATCCGGAGGCTTCGCCCGGCCGGCCGGCGGCCGAACGTCCCGCCCTCGCGCAGCCCGATGCCGCTTCTCCCCACGCGCGGCATGAGCGTCTGCGCAACATCGTGCTCATGGGCATGGGTGAACCCCTGCACAACTACGACGCGGTGATGCAGGCCATCGACATCCTGCGCGATCCCAACGGACTCGCCCTGGCCGGAAGAAAAATCACGCTCAGCACGGTTGGGGTCATCCCCGGGATCATCCGCCTCGCCGACGAAGCGCGACCAGTGTCCCTCGCGGTGTCCCTGCATGGCGCCACCCAAGAAGAACGGGCCGCCCTTGTCCCCGTGGCCAAGAAATGGCCCCTGTCGGATCTGATGGACGCCTGCCGGTACTACATCGCCAAGCAGAAACGCCGGATTTTTTACGAATGGACCCTGATTGAGGGGAAGAATGATACCCCGGAAACTGCCCACGCCGTCGGCCGGCTGCTCCAAGGGCAGGAGGCCCAGATCAACCTGATCCCCCTCAACCCAACTTCCGGGTACGCCGGCGCCCCGACCCGGCAGGAATCAGCCAAACGGTTCCAAGCCATTCTGGCCGAATACGGTTTGCCCAGCACCGTGCGGCAGCGCCGCGGCATCGACATCGCCGCCGGCTGCGGTCAGCTGGCCGCCGAATCCAGGTAAACGGCCCCTGGTAAGCGCTCACCGCAACCTGAGCGCTCCTCGCCAGCATAAGCTTGGAGTCCCCTCTATCAGGAGGGGTGCCCGTCAGGGCGGGGTGGGTTGCCTTTGATCGGTAAAGAAACGATCCGCCGAACCGCGCTTCCGGGCCGTTGTTCCCCGGACTTGCGGCTTTTCCCCTTATTTAATCTTTGCCAAAGCCCCTCGGAATCCTAGCAGTGGACCCTTCAACCCATGAAATTCCCCCGCCTCCTTGCCCTTGCCTCACTCGCCACGCTGCTCGTCGCCCCGCTGACCGCGCAGACGGCCGCTGCTCCCGCCGCCACCGCGCCCAAGGTGCTGCCCACGGCCCGCGTCGCCTGGATCCACTCTGATGCGTTCATGGACGAACAGGGCGGCATCAAGCAGCTCATCAAGGTCCTGAAGGAGCTTGAGCTCGAGTTCAGCGGCACCGAGAGCGAACTCTCCCTGCTAAACGAGAAGCTCCGCACGCTCGTCGGCGAACTCCAGAAGCTGCAGGCCGGTGGCGAAGCCAATGCGGCTGCCATCCAGGAGAAGCAGACCCAGGGCATTCAGATGCAGCGCGAGCTGCAGCAGAAGCAGCAGGCGGCCCAGCAGGCCATCGGCGCGGCCCAGCAGGAAAAACAAGCCCCGATCGCCGCCCAGATCAGCAAGGCCCTCGCCGAGTTCACCAAGGAGCGCAACATCGACCTCCTCCTCGACGCCGCCAAGCTCGGTGATGCCGTCCTGATCGCCAAGCCCGAGCTCGACGTCACCGCCGACTTCATCGCCTACTTCAACGCGAAGAACCCTTAATCCGGTTCAATCCGTTCCCTTTTCCAGCCCGGCCCCAAGCGGCCGGGCT
>JBDKHE010000171.1:0-9076 GCA_039797805.1 Verrucomicrobiota bacterium | reverse complement strand
GGCCGGATGGCAGCAAGGTCATCAAGTTCGACGCACCCAAGGCGACGCTCGTCTCCTATATCATCAAGGGGATCCTGGACCAGAAACTGCCGTGGGCGCTGGTCTTGCTCGGCGTCATGATCACGGTGTCGCTGCAGATGTCGTTCGTCCCCGCGCTGGCGTTTGCCGTTGGCGTGTATCTGCCGATTTCCTCGTCCGCGCCGATCTTTGTCGGCGGCATGATCCGCTGGCTGGTGGACCGCAAGCTGCGGCAGACGCCCGCATGCGCGGGCATGACGTCCGAGCAGTTCATGGCCGAGAGTGACAAGAGTCCGGGCGTGATGCTGTCGTCGGGCTACATCGCCGGCGGCGCGATTGCGGGCATCGTCATCGCCGTGCTCGCGGGCGTGCCGGGCCTCAACGCGATCGACGGGATCTTGCAGGACTGGTCGACGGCCCACAATCCGTTCTACACCGGCCCCAATGCCGATCTGCTCTCGCTGCTGCCCTTTTCGGTGCTGTGTTTTATCCTCTACTTGGTCGCGCGGGAAAAAATCCTGGCGCCGAAGCGGGGTTAATATTTCAGGCTGCGGAATCCTCCGCTTTGTCGGCCGAATAGGGTTCGACCATCCTGTTTCTATTCCTCGCCGTCCCAGTAATCCGCGTCGGTGGCGCGGAAGATTTTGCGCGGAGAGCTGTGGCCCCACTTGTTGGAGTCGGGGTAGTGCCAGACGTCCAGCGGGGGATTGTCGGCGACGAGGTAGTAGAGCAGATCTTCGGTGCCGGTGTTGGTGAACTGGTGCGCATCGCCCGGCGGCGTGAGCACCAGATCGCCGGCGCTGACCGCCATCTGGCCGGCTTCGGTGCGGAAGGTGCCGGTGCCGCCCAGGAAATAATATAACTCCCACTGCGCGGCGTGCGAGTGATAGGGACAACCACATTGGCCGGGCGCGAGTTTGCCGAGCTCGAGGTCGAAGGGGTGTCCGCCCAGGCCGGTGGGTGCCTTGGCCTTGGCGCCGAGAGCGAGGGAGAGCGATTTGCCCTCGCCACGAAACTTGCCCTTGGGCGAGTCCCACGATTCCCAGGGCAAGGAGTCGGGGTGGAGCTTGCGGGAGGCAAACGGTGTGAGTGCCGGCCCACTCGGCGCCGGCTTGATCTGGTGGGGCGGCGCGCCCGCCGGGGCCGGATCCTCACGGTCAAAGTAATCGACTTCCGTAAGTCGAAAGATTTTACCCGGTGGCCGAAAGCCCCACTTGTCCGAATCAGGGTAGTTGAAAGGCATCGAGCTGGGGGTTGTCGGTGATGATCAGAACCTCGAGGTCGCCCGGACCGGGATTGCTCAGCTGATGGGCTTCGCCCGGAGGATGGATGAACACCTCGCCTTTCCCGGCGGTGTGGGTCTCGGAGCCCGCGCGAATCGTCGCCGTGCCGGACAATACGACGAACAGTTCCCATTGGGCGAAATGCACGTGGAAGGGGCACACGGCAGCGCCGGCCGGAATGCGGCGGATCTGGAGGTCGAAGGGATGCCCGCCACCCCAGAGCCCGGCGTTGCGCACGCCGCCGAGTGCGAGGGAAAGGTTGCGGCACCAGGAGCGAAACTTGCCGCTGGGGGAACGCTGTTCCTCTTCAGGGACGGCGCGGAGGTTGGTAGAATTCATTTTAGGAGATTCATTTAAAAACACAGAGGACACAGAGAGCGCCGAGGAACAATCCCTCCGCCGATCCCCCTGAAGAGTTGAAGCGCGCCTCATTCACTCCGGTCATATTCCGCGAGTCGTCTACAAAGATCTCCATGCACACGGAAAACCTTGTCCATGCATTCTTTGGCGGTGGCAGCGTCAATATAGCGTGGCTTGAACTCAGCAGGGAGTGATGGGGCTGCTCTGATTGGGCGGACAATCCCAGGACCCGTTTCGGAGGCTTTCTTAACCTTCAACGGCTTCTTGCTCACGGTGGTACGATGCCGGCGTTAGTGCCGGGGTGTCAACCGGACCGAGGGCTGGGACTAGCACGGTTGCAGGCAGATCCGTACGGAACAGTGGCAGCGTTTAATCCTATTCAAGCTAGCGGACCAGCCGGACACACCCCGTCGCTTCGCGCCACCCCTCTTCCCAGAGGGGACCCAATCAACTGGTCTTGAAATCCCCTCGAGGAAGAGGGGTGCCCACGAGGGCGGGGTGTGTGGGGAATGGTGTGAAAGTGGATTTCGCTTCCGTGAACCTATCGTGCGAGCCTGCCAGACGGGCAAGGCCGTTGCGGGCAACGGCCCCTACCCAAAGTCCAGAATCAAAGGGGCGCTGGTATTTTGGCGCGCCGGCCGGCGTCCGGGCGTGGTCGAGCCACGCCCTGCAGGGTCCGGGCGGGCCTTCAACTTTCCGAATTATACTTCAACTCGCGGCGCTGGGCGCCGCGTAGGCTTCCATCCCGATGCAGCTGCACACGAGGTTGCGGTCGCCGTAGACGTTGTCCACGCGACCGACGGCGGGCCAGAACTTGGCGGCACGCGTGTGCCGATCCGGGAAGGCGGCAGTCTCGCGGCTGTAGGGGTGCGGCCAGTCGGTGCCGCAAACGACGGCGGCGGTATGCGGCGCGTGCTTGAGCGGGTTGTTGAGTTTGTCGCTTTCGCCGCTGGCGACGGCGGACATTTCCCCGTGGATGGCGATGAGCACGTCGCAGAAGCGATCCAGCTCGGTCTTGGTCTCACTCTCGGTGGGCTCGATCATGAGCGTGCCGGGAACGGGGAAGGACATCGTCGGGGCGTGGTAGCCGTAATCCATCAGGCGCTTGGCGACGTCCTCGACCTCGATGCCGTGCTTTTTCCACGGACGAAACTCGAGGATGCACTCGTGGGCCACGAGACCACCGGCGCCCTTGTAGAGGACGGGAAAATGGTTTTCGAGCCGCTTGGCCACATAGTTGGCGTTGAGGAGGGCGAACTGGGTGGCGCGCATCAGACCGTCGGGGCCCATCATGCGGATGTACATCCAGGAAATGACGAGAATGGAGGCAGAGCCGTACGGCGCGGCGCTGACGGCGCCGATGGCCGACGGTTGCGTGCCGGCCGGGGCGCTGACGGCGTGACCGGGCAGGAACGGCACGAGCTGGGGAGCGACGCCGATCGGGCCCATGCCCGGACCGCCGCCGCCGTGCGGGATGCAGAAGGTCTTGTGGAGATTGAGGTGACAGACGTCGGCGCCGATGTGTCCGGGCGAGGTGAGGCCGACCTGGGCGTTCATGTTGGCGCCGTCCATGTAGACCTGGCCGCCGTGGGAGTGGATCACGTCGCAGATCTCGCGGATCGAGGTCTCGAACACGCCGTGCGTGGACGGATAGGTGACCATCAGGGCCGCGAGATGGGCGGCGTGCTCGGCGGCCTTGGCCTTGAGGTCGGCGACATCGATGTTGCCGCTGGCGTCGCAGGCGACGGGGACGACCTTGAAATTGCACATGGCGGCGCTGGCCGGATTGGTGCCGTGGGCGCTGGTCGGGATGAGGCAGATGTTGCGCAGGCCTTCGCCGCGCGACTCGTGGTAGGCGCGGATGACGAGCAGGCCGGCGTATTCGCCCTGGGAGCCGGCGTTGGGTTGGAGCGACACCGCGGCGAAGCCGGTGATCTCGGCGAGCCAGCGTTCGAGATCGGCAAAAAGCCGCGCGTAGCCCCGGGTCTGCTCCGTGGGCGCGAAAGGATGGAGTTTGCCGAACTCGGCCCATGTGACGGGAAACATCTCGCTCGTGGCGTTCAGCTTCATCGTGCACGAGCCGAGGGAAATCATCGAATGGCAGAGCGAAAGATCCTTGGCCTCCAGCCGGCGGATGTAGCGGAGCATCTCGTGCTCGGTGTGATAGCGGTTGAACACCGCGGCCGTGAGGAAGCTGGAGCTGCGCTCGAAATGGGGGATGGGGTCTGGGATCTCGGATCCGGGGCCATCGGAAGGGAGTACCGCGGATTCGCTGAAGCAGGCGAGGAGGGTGCGGAGCTCCTCTACTGTCGTCACCTCATCGAGCGAGAGGCCGACGGTGTAGTCGTCGACGATGCGCAGGTTCATGCGCTTGGCGGCGGCGGCGGCGTGCACGCGTCCGGCGGCGACATTGCCGATCGTCAGCGTGTCGAAGACCGGTTCCGCGTTGATCGTGGCGCCGGCGGACTTGAGTCCGGCGGCGAGCAACTGCGTGAGCAGGCGGGTGCGCTGGGCGATGCGTTTGAGGCCTTCCGGGCCGTGGTACACGGCGTACATCGAGGCCATGACAGCGAGCAACACCTGCGCGGTGCAGATGTTGGACGTGGCCTTGTCGCGGCGGATGTGTTGCTCGCGGGTGCCGAGGGCGAGGCGCATCGCGGGGTTGCCTTGGGCGTCCTTGGAAACGCCGACGAGGCGGCCCGGCATCTGGCGTTTGAATTCATCCTTGGTGGCGAGGAAGCCGGCGTGCGGTCCGCCGAAACCCATCGGGACGCCGAAGCGTTGCGCCGAGCCGACGGCGACGTCCGCGCCGAATTCGCCCGGAGCCCGCAGGATCGTGAGCGCCAGCAGGTCGGTCGCGACGACGCAGAGCGCGCCGGCGGCATGGGCCCTGGCGAAGAAGTCGGCAAAGTCGTGGATGCTGCCCGTGGTGTCGGGGTATTGCACGAGGACGCCGAAGACCTTGCCGGCGAAATCGTAGGTCCGGTGGTCACCGGTCACGACCGTGACGCCGAGCGGCTTCGCGCGGGTGCGGACGATGTCGAGCGTCTGCGGGTGGCACTTGTCGGAGACGAAAAAGATCGAGCTTTCGTGGCTGTCGCCGAGTTTCACCCGGTGGGCCAGCATCATGGCCTCGGCCGCGGCGGTACCCTCGTCGAGCATGGAGGCGTTGGCAATTTGCAGGCCGGTGAGATCGGTGACGAGGGTCTGGAAATTGAGCAACGCCTCGAGGCGGCCTTGGGAAATCTCGGCCTGGTAGGGCGTGTAGGCGGTGTACCAGCCCGGGTTCTCAAGGATATTGCGCTGGATGACGCCCGGTGTGGCGCAGTCGTAGTAGCCGAGCCCGATGAAGCTGCGGAAGACCTGGTTTTGGGTCGCGATGCCGCGCAGTTCGGCCAGCGCAGCGGCCTCGCCGGCGGCGGCGGGGAGCTGGAGCGGTCGGGGCAGACGAATGTTGGCCGGGACGGCCGCATCGGCGAGAGCTTCGACGGAGGGCTGGCCGACGGTCCGGAGCATTTCGGCAACCTCGGGCTGGGCGGAGCCGGTGTGGCGGCGTTCAAAACTGTCGAGGGGAGCGAGGAGGTCGCGTGGCAATACCATGGCCGACGCTACGCCGGCGCGGAGACGCCGCGCAACTGAGATTTCGGCGACCAGGGCACCCTTTAGCGGAATTGTCCCGGTCGGCCCGTGGCGGTAATATCTCCCCGGCGGTGAGCGATAGGGCGTTGCCATCTCGGGAGCGGATTTCAGGCTGGCGGGTATGAAAGCTTACCCCCGTTTCCCTCGTTTTGGCGCCGGCCTCCTCGCCTGCCTGCTATTGCTGCCCCTGTCGCTCGCCACGGCGGCGATACCGGCCAATCCGGCGGGATTTGTGATCCGGCGCGGGACCAATCTCAGCCACTGGCTCTCCCAGGACTTCAACTGGCAGCCGCGGGCGCAATGGATCACGGAGCAGGATTTTGCCTTTCTTGCCCGTTCGGGTTTCGACCACGTGCGGCTGCCGATTGATGAGAAGGAAATGTGGCACGAGAACGGCTCGCCCAACGAGCCGGCGTTTGCCCTGATGTTGCAGGCAATCGGTTGGGCGCGGGCGCAGGGTCTCCGGGTGATCGTCGACCTGCACACGGTGCGGACGCACCATTTCAACGCCGTCAATGAGGGCGGGCACAACACGCTTTTCAACGACCCCAAGGCGCAGGCCGCGTTCATCGGGTTGTGGCAACAGCTGTCCGCCCGCCTGCGCGACCAGCCGGTCAATGCCGTGGCGTACGAGATAATGAACGAACCGGTGGCGGATGATCATGAGGATTGGAACCGGTTGGTGGTGGCCGCCCATGCCGCCATCCGGAAGCTGGAGCCCGACCGCGTGCTCGTTTTCGGCTCCAACCGCTGGCAGATCCCCCAGACGCTGCCGTTCCTCCAGGTGCCGGCCGGCGACCGGAACATCATTTTGAG
Organism: Verrucomicrobiota bacterium; assembly: GCA_039797805.1. Classification (GTDB taxonomy): domain Bacteria; phylum Verrucomicrobiota; class Verrucomicrobiia; order Opitutales; family Opitutaceae; genus Lacunisphaera. The sequence goes on along the minus strand of JBDKHE010000171.1, from coordinate 2,960 downwards.
CACGCACACGTATTCGCCGTTCCTGTTCACCCACTACACGGCCAACTGGACGCCCACCAAGGTTTACACGGGGGCGGTGCACTATCCCGGTCCGGTGATCTCCGCGGCGGATTACGAGAGTCTGAAAAAACAGGACAAAGGTCAGCTGACTGACTTTATCGGGACCGCCCGCGACAACTGGGGAAAGCAGCGGATCGCCCAGGAGCTGGAGCCGGCGATCCGGCGCGCGCGCGAGCTCGGCCTGCAGCTGTATTGCGGTGAGTTCGGCTGCCTGCCCACGGTGACGCGGGCCGATCGGCTGGCGTATTATCGGGACATCGTGGCGGTCATGGAAGAGCACGGCCTCGCCTGGGCCAACTGGGAATACAAGGGCGACTTTGGTATCTTCGAATGGCATGGCGGCAACATGACCACCGGTGCGCCGGACACGGGGCTGATTGATGCGCTGATGTCCGGCGCCAAAAAGTGATCGCCGCCCCGTTGCCCAACCGATGACCCGCGCCGAACGAGCCGCCACCGTGGATCGCCGGCTCGCGGAGCTGTATCCCGAGACGCCGATCCCCTTGGATCATCGGGATCCGTTCACGCTGCTGGTGGCGGTCGTGTTGTCCGCGCAATGCACGGACAAGCGCGTGAACGAGGTCACCCCGCACCTCTGGGCCCTGGCCGCGGATCCCGCCGGACTGGCCCAAGTGCCGGTGGCCACGATCCAAGCGATCATCCGCCCTTGTGGCCTATCCCCGCAGAAGGCGAAGGCGCTCAGCGGGCTTTCCCGACTGTTGGTCGAAAACCATGGCGGGGAAGTGCCGCGCACCTTTGCCGAGCTGGAGGCCTTGCCGGGGGTGGGGCACAAAACCGCTTCGGTCGTCATGAGCCAGTGCTGGGGCGTGCCGGCCTTTCCGGTCGACACGCACATTCACCGGCTGGCCCAGCGATGGAAACTGAGCAGCGGCAAAAGCGTCGAACAGACGGAGCGGGACCTGAAAGCGGTCTTCCCGGAGAATCATTGGAACCAGTTGCACCTCCGCATCATCTACTACGGCCGGGAGCACTGCACGGCCCGGGGGTGCGACGGCACGGTCTGCGGGATCTGCCGGGAGCTCTTCCCGGACCGGAAGCGACCGATTTGCACCCGAAAATAGGCCTTAGTACCTAAGGCGAAGGAGACACGAATTGCACTGATTTCCACGAATCAGAACGATCCTCCCCGAGAGCGTAGTCTGAAGCATTCGCCGATGAGATGAAAGAGGTGCAGGATTTCAAGTGCCTCAGATTCGTGAAGATTCGTGTGATTCGTGTCTCAGACGGCGCTATCTAGGATAAAACAGAGTTGATTCGCGCGCGGTGACCCTCAACCGTCCCTCGTTCGTCTTGGACGCTTAGCTCAGTTGGTTAGAGCACCTGCTTCACACGCAGGGGGTCACTGGTTCGAGTCCAGTAGCGTCCACCATGCTAATTATTTGTAGTGATGAGTTTTGCGGAACTTTGGAAGCGACAACTCAGTGAATTCCGATTGCGCCAAAATTGACGTAACTCACGTAATTTCACTTCAAATCACAACCCTACGTCAATTTTACGGCAATTGGTGAGGTCGCAGTTATTGGAACTCAAACCTAGCGACGATTGCGAAAAAAGGAATACACGTCTGTACAGTCGCCTTTTCCGGAACTCGCGCATAGTGGCGTGATGTCTGCGAATGTAGCCAATGTGCGGTAATGAGGCATTGGTTTCTACTCGACGCGACAAAGTTACTGGCCGAATGCGCAGCAGGGCTCGCCATAGGGCGCCGATTCCATCAATTCCTAGCGCATGCCCCGCTATGTCGCCCACATCGCCAATCTCATGGTGAAAGGGGAAAATCGGACGACTTTTCCCGATGGAAGCTGGATTCGCAATCGCACCACTTTTCGATTGGGGCGCTATGAGTTCATCTTGCTGCGAACGCGCGACAGTTTTGCGATCCCGATCGGTGGCTTGAAAGGTCATTTTCATCACACGCACGATCTCGTTGTGGAGGATGTCGCCCCTCACGAACTACGCCGTGTGCAGCGGATGGTTGAAGAGATCACCGAGTTGCTCTCCTTTGGCACGCTTTCGCATGTAGCCAAATTCGGTTATACCTATAGAGGTTCAACCGTTCGTCGCAGCGTGCGCGGCGTTTCACTATTCTTCCGGCCCGCTTTCACCGAAGGTGAGGAGATTCGGGGCCTCCTGGAGCAGGCATGGAGTACATATCGACGGCTGCGCATCCGCCGCAAACTACATGTGGTCATCGATTATCTGGTAACGGCCGAAACGGGCCAGCCGCTGGAGGTGCAACTGCTTATCATGTCGGCTGTGTTGGAATGCCTCAAGTCCACCTACGCTGCCGCCACGGGCTACAAGTATTGTAAACCGGCTTGGCGCCGGATTAGTGCCCCCTCTAGGGTGCTGCGCAACGAGCCAAAGGTGGGCTTTGAAGAACTGCTTCGAGAAATGCTGCGAGTGGTCCGCATGCGTCGAAGTTTGCGGCGCCTTATCCAATTGCGAAATGACATCGTGCATACTGGGATTTCCCGGCGGCCTTATCCTTCACAGTTCGCCAGCTACGAAGCCGCACAGGAGCTTGTGCGCGAGTATTTACTTCGGCTATTCGGATATCGCGGCAGCTACTACGGCTATAGCACACGAGCGATGCGGACGGTCTAGTAGACGACTTCCGAGCGATGGTGCTAAATGACGAGTCGACTTGGCCGCCAGCTTTACGCGATAAGATTGCGGAGCACCAAGCAGTGTTTCTCGACCACGAATTACGGTGCACCCGGCACCCGCCGCCCACACCTTTCAATGGGCGGCGCTGGGACGGAATAATCTTCGAGCTGAGCGACTTCGTCGAACCCTACACATTGCATGGCTATCACTGCACGCGGCTGACGGACGGCGAGATTGCCGATATCAAGTCAGAGGGCATGGGCCTGCCC
>JBDKHE010000170.1:0-3613 GCA_039797805.1 Verrucomicrobiota bacterium | reverse complement strand
TCCAACGCGCTGAACGCCTGTGCAAACGCCACCGGCTCAAACACGTGAAGCTGCGCGTGCTCGACGCCCAGGCCACCGACTTTCCCGACAACCACTTCGACAAGATCGCCGCCATGTATGTCGTCTCCGTGGTGCCCCACGCGCCGGCCCTGCTGACGGAAATGCGCCGGATCTGCAAACCCGGCGGCCGAATCGTCATCGTCAACCACTTCGCACACCCGCATCCGTTCATCAACGGCTGCGAGCGTCTGCTCGCCGATTACGCCGCCTTGCTGGGCTTTCACACGGCAATGCCCACGGCGGTCGTCACCAAGTCCCCCGGCTTGCGCATCCTCCGTACCGAGGCGGTCAACTGGGGCGGCTACTGGACCTTGATCGAAGCGGAAAACCTCAAGTAACCCGTCGCTCGGCAAAGCCGCGAGACAGGGGGATCCACTGCCTCGCAACCGGATTCTCCTTCCTGCCGGTCGTGCGCAGGCAAACCCGCCACTCCGCCGGCCTCGGCCTGCCGATACCTGAACTTCGGGTGTTTAAATCAGACTCGCGCCAACCCCGGCCACTGGCTGTCATCCCTCGTCACGCATGAGCTCCGCTACCCATGACCCTTTCCGTCTGCCGGTCCGGGTCCTTGCCGTGATCGGCGGGGCGGCCTTGGCTGCTCTGACCCTGGTCGATCAAGGGGCCACGCGCATGTACGCGACACCCTGGAATGTGCTGCTGACCCTCGCCCTCTTTGTGCCGCCCCTGTTGCTGCTCGTCCGCCTGCTGGCCGGAGGCCCGACCTTCCAACGACCCGCCGCCCCGTGGCTGATGGTCGCGATCGGCGCAGTCGTCATTCCCGTGCTGAGCGCCCTGGCCAGTCCCTACCCAGGCCCCAGTCTTCTCGCGGCACGCGTGCCGCTGGCGGCCGCGTGTCTCTTTTTTCTCCTGCACGACTGGCTCAACGGTCCGGACAACGCACCGCGTATCATGCTTGAAAGAATCCTGGCCGCGGCGGCAGCGGTCTGTGGCCTCGTCAGCACCGTCGGGTGGTTGGCCGACCTCCGAACCCTCGATCGCGCGACCCTGTTTTCGCGAACGATCTTTGAAATGCGCAACCCGCATCCGCTCGGCCACTCCAACTACACCGCGGGACTAATGTTGCTCGGACTGCCCTGGCTGGCGCGCCTGGCCTGGCGCAACTGCGGCGCGCTGCGCATTGCGGCGACCTTGGGCCTCATGCTCTGCCTGCTGGCCCTGTTCACCAGCGGCAGCCGCGGCGGATTGCTGGGACTCGCGGCCCTCGTCATCGGCGGACTTGCGGTCAGCGGACTGGGTTGGAAACGCATCGTGCTGTTCAGCGGAGGCGGACTGCTTTTGGCCGGACTGCTGGCCGTTTCCAATCCGCGCACCCGCGACCTGCTCGGTCCGCGCGATCCCTTGTCCGAACCCAACCTAAGCACGGTCCAGCGCAGCGCCATGATCGAGGCCGGCCGGTTGATGGGCACAGACCGGCCGTTGCTCGGATGGGGACCGGGGGCCACCCCGCTCGTCTACCCGCGCTATCGGTCCAAGCTGCAGGGAGGCGCGGACAGCGTGCTGCAACTGCACAACACCCCGCTGTCGCTCTGGGCGGAAACGGGATCGGCCGGATTGTTGCTCGCCCTTGGGCTCGCGGGTCTGGTTTTTCTCGGCCGACACCGTTCGCCGGTCGCCGCCGCGGCCCTCGCCGGCTACGGCGTGTTTGCCCTCACCGACTACCAGCTCGATGTGCCGGTCTTCGCCGCCGCCGTGGCGACCTTGACCGCCCTCTTGTCGGCCAAGGCGCAAAATCCTCCCGCGGTGGTGACCCGTCGCACCTTCGCTTTCGCCCTCGTCATCACCGCCGGCCTCATCGTGGCGCTCGGCAAAAGTGATCCCGCCCCGGAACTCAACGCCCGCGCCCTCCTCTTGGGGCGGGAGGAGAAAACGCACGACCAGGCCGTGGCGCTCCTTCGGCAATCGCTCACCCTCGACCCCGACCAGGAAATCGCCCACTTCAATCTCGGCTGGCTGCTCCTCGTCCCCGAGCCAGCCAGGGCGGAAAAACATTTTCTTTCCGCCGCGCACCTGGTGCCGGACAAGGGCGGCGTCTATTTCGGACTCGGACTCGCCCGGCTGAATCAGGGTCGAGCGGCCGAAGCATCCCGGGCCTTCGCGCTCGAGTGCATCAACGATCCGCGTTTCGTCGCCTCGCCCTGGTGGACGGTGCCGGAAATCGCCGCCTTGCGCGAAGCCACCGGCGCTGAATTCACCCGGATGCTGGCTTCACTCCGGCCAGCACTTGAAAAACGCGACCCGTGGGTCGAGCGCCAGATCACCTTGCTGACAACCTTGGCTCCGCGCCTTGGCCAGGTCTCGCCCGGTCCCGAGGCCTCTTACCGGCGCGAGCGGATCGGGTACCCGGTGTTGATGCGCAATCTGGACATTGCCCCGCCGCTTGACCTCTACGACGTCCGGGAGGATCCGCGTTTCCCTGATTCCGTGCCTTTCACCCTGCCTCCCAAAGGCTGGCTACCGACACCCATGCTGCTCAAGCTGCTCGACGAAAGCCTCCTCTCCGCCCACTAAAGACCATGCCCGGCGCCAAGCCCGACAATCTGCGCGAAACCCTGCTACCCGCCGTCATGCTGGGCGGCGATCTGGTCATGGCCCTCGCCGGCCTCACGCTGGGCTGGTGGCTGCGTTATCACTCACTCCTCGGCGAATTGGGACTCGAGGTGCCGGACGCGCGGTTTGCCGATTATCTGCCGCTGCTGCTGATGGGCGTGGTGTTCTTGGTCGCCGCCTTTGCCCAGCAAGGCTTGTACGAGGGTCGCATGTTGCTGCGCAAGCAGCGCAGCCTGAACCTGCTCGCGCGCGGCATGCTTTTCTGGGTCATCGTGTACCTCGCTTTCTCACTGGTGCTGCGTTTCTCGCCACCCATCTCGCGCCTGTTCGTGCTCATAGCCGCGGCCGTCACTTTGTTTCTGCTCTGGCTCTGGCGGGAATGCCTCTACCGGGTCATGACGCAAACCGGCCTGCTGCCGCGGCTCCAACGCCGGGTCGCCCTGCTGGGGTGGAATCCCGCCGCCCTCGGCCTCGTGCAGGAGGTCCAGAAGAGCCCGACCCATCCCTACACCGTGGTGGGCTGCATCGACGACGGATCGGAGGCGATCGGGTACCCGCTCCGCTGCCTCGGCAGCGCCGAGCAACTGGCCGACGTGCTGCGCCGGGAACGCATCGACGTCCTCATCGCCGCCCACCTCGACATCCCCACCGACCGCCTGCGCCGGATCACGGCCGTCTGCGAACAGGCCTATGTGGAGTGGAAGGTCGTCCCGGCAGCGTTTCCCATTTTCCTGACCGGACTGCGGCTGCAGACCGTGGGCAGCATTCCGGTCATCGGGGTCGAGGATCTGCCGATTTCCCGCCTGTTTAACCGGGCCGCCAAGCGGTTGATGGACGTGTTGGGTGCCCTGGTCGGATTGATCGTCTCCGCCCCGTTTGTCGCCGTGCTGGCCGCACTGATCAAATCCGAATCTCCCGACGGCCCCGTGTTCTTCCGGCAGACCCGCATCGGGGCCGGGCATCGGGAGTTCACGCTGCTCAAGCT
>JBDKHE010000169.1:0-5059 GCA_039797805.1 Verrucomicrobiota bacterium | reverse complement strand
GGCGGGCCCGTCAGGGTTGAGTTGAAATCGGTGGCGTTGTCGGCCGTGCGCGACTGGCTCCACGTGACCACGGGCTTGACGCCCTTGACCCGCGGAATGAGCTCGATCAGCAGATTGCTGGCAGAGTGAGGGAGGATCTCGAACGAGAATTTTTCGGTGACGGTGTCAGGGATGCCGTTCACCGGGCTCATGCCGCTCATCGTGAAGACGCGGTTCGACTTCTGGAGCAGGCTGTATTCACGCCCGGTCAGGATGCGGGGGGAGTTGGCGTCAAAAGCGTCGGACCAGGGCCGGCCGACGAGAATGGCGGCGGGGTGGGGTATCGGGCTGTTCTGCTCGTTGACGACCCACGCGCGCAGGTAGCCGCCGCTCTCCTCGCCGCGGGCCCCGTAGTACAGGTTGCTCTCAGGGAGAAAATAGGTCGCCCACATCCCGTGGAAGAAGGCCATGCGGAACGAGCCTGCCTCGACGAGGACGGGGGCGTCGGTGAGATTGGTGCGGGCATAGTCCCGCAGCTTGTACCAGTCGGCCGAGATGACCTTGCGATCGCTCCACTTGTAGATGTCGCGGCAGTTCATGAACGCGGCGAAGGCCATGAAGAGGGTGATCGCGGCGAGCGCGGCGGAGGCGATACGCCGGCGGGACTCCGCGCCGGACCGCATGCGCCAGAGGATATCGATGACGGCGGCGGGGAAGAGGACGGCCACGAAGATACCGGAGAACTGGACGGTCTTCTGCCAGCCGTAGGCGAACCCGGTCACCAGAGTGTACGCGAGAAGCGCGCCGCTCCCGGCCAGGCCCGCGCAAAAACCGTAGGGATCGCGACTGCGGCGCAGCACGACCCCCACTGAGATCACGATCAGCGCGCTCAGCGGCACCCCGAACCACCACTCCAGCTCCTTGCAGGCTGCGATGCTCAGGCTGACCAGGGCCGGGATATACTCGGTGAGATCGAGGGGCGCGAAGAGGTTGGCCCAGTTGTTGTCCGCCCGTGCCATCGAGAAGGAGGCAAGGAAGCCGCGGACCGCGCGCACCGTCGTCGCGGGATTGAGTGCCAGCGCCGCGAGCAGAATCACGGTCAGCAGCAGACCGGTGCGCCAATAGGTGCCCGCGGCCTTGGTCACCCACGGGCGCAACCACAACAAGGCGGCGGGCAGGAGGACAAACGGCACCATCTCGGGATAACTGCACAGGAGGCCGTGCAGGGAGAGGGCGGCGAGGGCGGCCCAGGCGGTGAACTCGTTCCTCGCGCCCGCCCCGGCGCGGATCGCCCGCTCCACGGCGATGATGAGGGCGGTGCCGGTCAGCGTGCCGAGCAGGTTCGGCAGGTTGGCGTTGCCGTAGAAAAAGATGAAGATCGGCTGAAAGCAGAGGATGGCCGCACCGGTCAGCCTGCCGGGAGTATCGGTCACGAAGGTGCGCAGGGTGAGCCAGACCAGGGCAAACCAGACCACGGCCAGACTGGCGGTGGCGTAAAGGTAGAGCTTGAGTGGGGACACGCCGATGACAGAGGAGGCCAGCGCGAGGAGGGCTTCCCCCCCGATGCGTCCCCAGGGCGGATTCCAGCCGATGAGGGCAGTGGCGGCATTGGTGAGCGGCTGGGTGGTGCTCACGACCGGCAGTTCCATGTAGGTGTGCCGTTTCAGATGCTCGGCGGCGGAAATCCAGAAGAAGCTGTCGTGGTTGCTGGTGCCGTCGTAGAACAGCGTGGAAGGGCTCTGCAGCACGGGCCAGAGGAGAAAAAGGAAGAACACTGCCGCGGCGCCCAGAGCCAGCCGCGGCGCCTGACGATAGGTGGCGACCAGATCCTTGAAAAGACCGGTGCGGCTGCGGGGCAGCAGCAGCGTGAGCAGAATGGGCGCGAGGCAGGCGAAGGCCCAGACGCCGCGCAGCGGTTGGAAGAAATTGACGGTGGCCGCGGCGGCCAGGAGGAGGGCGAGACCGCACGGCAGCGCGAAGGCGAGGCGTTCCAGCGGGTCGTTGTCTGCGAGGAGAGAGGCCAGCCAGTAGCCGCAGAGCAGGAGGCTCAGGGGCAGGGTGGTGAGGATGAGGAAGCCTTCGAGCTGGTTCATCGCGGGTTACCAGCAGGAAATGGCTTCGAGACGTTGGCGGTAGCGTTGCCCGATGACCGCCGGCGACAGTTTCGCCTCAATGCTGGCGCGAGCCGTGGCACCGATTTTCAGGACCAGCGCGCGATCGGCCAGCAGCTGTTGCATCCACCACGCCGCGTGGTCGATGTCGGGTGCCGCCCAGACCTGGCCTTTGGCGTAGGGCCCGTGGTTGCGATCGAGCGTCACGGTCGTGGCGCGCACCGGGCACGCATTGTCGGCCCGCACGAAATCCGTCGTGCCGGACCAGTCGGTGGAGATCACGGGTTTGCCGAGGAACATGCTTTCCGCCACGGCCAGGCCGAAGCCTTCCGAGCGATGGAGCGAGACGAAGCAGTCGCAGGCGGATTCGAGCTCGTAGATTTCCGCGCGGGAGAGGGTCTGGGTGATGAGGGTGGTGCCCGGCAGGCTGGCGTCGGCCTCGCGCAGGCGCTCGAAGTCAGCCGCATTGGCCGTCACGTTGTGGACCTTGATGACGAGGGCGGCGCCGCGGCCGGCCAGACCGGACCGGCGGAAAGCCTCGAGCACGGCGGCGGGATTCTTGCGCTCCGAGTATGAGTTCAGGTCGTAGAGAAAGAGGAAGAGGAACCGGTCGGCGGGGAGGCCGTATTTGCGGCGGAAATCGCCCTGCGGCCGGGTGAAGGCGATCGCGTGCGGCATGGTCAGCACCGGTACCGGCAGCTTCTGCGCGATGGCCTCGGTGGAAAAGCGCGAGGGCGTCCAGATCTCGTCGAAGTAATTGACGTGATGCATCCATGCATCGGGAAACTCCGGCAACTCCCAGGCCCAGTAGCCGATGTTGTATTTGCCCGCCCGGAAGCCGGGGCCGTGGTGGTGGTCGATGTCGCGGGAAACGGGGGCGTCGAGGTGAAAGACGTTCACCGGGTAGGGATTGTCCTCCTGCAGACGCCGGTTGAAGGTGTCGTCGGTCTGCGGATTGATGCAGTGGAGCTTGAGATTGATGAGCGCGGACTGCAGGCCGGCGGCGTCGGCGGCGCGGGCCATGCAGCGGACGGATTCGCCCACGCCGAGATCGGCCTTGAAGAAGCCCGCGATGTTGAGCCCGAGTTTGAGGAAGCGGCGGGCAAAGGCTCCGTTCCAAGGATTGGAGCGGTTGGCGAAATCGAACAGGACCTCCGTGCCCGCCTCGATGCGCTGGATGCGCAGGCGCCGGTTGCGGGCCTGGCGGCGCCAGGGCTGGAGGAAGCTGAGACCCGAGACGCGGCCCAACCAGGCGAGCGTGTTGCTCCAGGCCGTGCCGGTGAGACTCAGGCGGAGCGTGTGCGCGGTGGCGGGGAGGCCGGCGGGCAAGGGGATGTCGAGCCGGAAAGCCCCCACCGGCGGATCCGGCAATTGGGTGGAAGCATGGCCATCCAACTGGGCGGTAAAACCGGGTTGGTCCCGTGAAGTCGGATCCGCCGGGTCGGGCGGCAGCAGTTCGCCCACCACGGTGATCCGGCTGATCCCGGTCAAGGAGGGCAACGAGAGGGTGGCGGTCTCCCGGATCCAGCACGAATCGGTGGCCAGTTCATCCTGGAAAAGTCCGGAGAATTTGGCGCGAAGTCGTGGGGGCATGCGGTTGGTGGCGGGCGAAGACAAGAGCGGGTTTTTATCGCGGGATGGTTGCTGCTTGTAAAGGGGGGACTGCCAGCAGGGTTTTCGCTTCCCATGCCCGGGAGGGCAGGTTTGATTGGGCCGCCAACGGGCACTCGTCACATGTGGTTTTACCTCCTCGCAGCTGGCTTGCTGCTGCACACCTATTTCTGGGGTCTGGGCCTGGCTTGGCTGACCCTGCCGCGGGTCTGGCGGCGTTGGTGGTGGATCTTCGCGCCGGGCTACGGACTCGCTTTGCAATCGACCGTGGTCTGGGCCGGAGCGCATCTGCCGCTGGCGGGCACGCAAGCCTATGCCTGGGTGGCGGAAATCATTCCCGCCGCCCTGATGCTTCTCGCCTGGTCGCGTGGGGTGGCGTGGCGTGGGGGCATGCGGGGGCTGGCCGGGGCCGCTGGGGCGACCATGCTGGTGGTGCTGGCCGGTTGGTTCCTGCTGGCGCCGATGGCGGCCACGGCCTCGAAGCCGACAACCCTTTCGCTAGGCAGTTGTGATGCGGCGGATTACGCGGCGGGGGCACGGGTGATGCGGGAATTTGCCCGGGACGACCGCACCGGATTCCTTGGCCTGCCGGAGGTCACCCGGGTGCGTTCGACGGAGTATTTTTATGATTTCTGGCTGCGCCTGAATCATTTCACACCCTCGGCCTTCATCGCCTATGGCGGGGTCATCTTGGATGTGCCCACGCATGAGCTGACGGGGCTGACGGGTGTGGTCTTTCACCTGATGAATGTGCCGCTGTTGCTATTCCTCGCCCGGCTGGCCCTTGGGCTGAAGGGCAAAGCGCTGCTGTTGCTGACGGGTTTGATGGCATTTTCCCCTCTGCAAACCTACGCGATCGACCAATGTGCCTTGGGTCAGCTGCTGGCCACGCAGGCGGTGCTGTTGCTGACCGTGGTGGTCTATGGAGCGGTGAGAATGCGCCGGCCGTGGTCCTTGGCGGCGCCGGCGACAGTGGCGTTCTGTATTCTGGCGGGAGGCTACAATCTCTTTCTGCCGGTCTGCCTCGCCCCGGCCGGTGGCTGGTTGCTGGCCCAGGCGGCGGTGGGCAAGCGCTGGCGGCTTTCCCTGCGCGTGGTGCTCATGCTGGCGGGGACATTGGGGGTGTCGGCCTTGGTGTTTTGGACGCGCTATGCCGGACTCATTGAACGGTTCAGTCTGTTTGAGGAATACAACTTTGGCTGGCCGATCCCACGGCTGACGCCGGAAGGTTGGGTGGGTCTGGTCAGTGACGCCGGGCTGCACCCGTGGCCGGCCGGCCTGAGGATTCTGCTGCTGGGTGTGGTGGCGACCGGTTGGCTGCTGGGAGTGCTGTTGCTGTGGTGGCGCCAGCGGGCGCG
>JBDKHE010000168.1:0-10131 GCA_039797805.1 Verrucomicrobiota bacterium | reverse complement strand
TCGCCAGTTTTTCCTCCGGGTAGATCTCGGGCAGCAGGGCCGCGCCCCAGTCGTGGAAGGTGGGGAATTTCTTCTTCAGGCTGGGCATTGCGCGCGAGCTGCAGCTGCGGCCGCGCACCGGGAAGAGGCGGTCGCCCTCCCACTCGGCCTCGACGATCTCCTTTTTGCCGGAGCCTTCAAAGTCGGCGTAGTAGATGCCGACGGGATGCGAGGCGTTGGCGTGGTACTTGGTATTCAGGCCGACGTTGCCCGCGATGTAGTCCATGGCGCCGTCGTTGTTCACATCGGCCGCCACCAGCGAATTCCACCAACCGGTGTGGGCGGCGAGTCCGGACTCGGCGGTGATTTCCGTGAAGGCCTTGCCCTGGTTGTTGTGGAACAGGCGAGGCGACATCCACTCGCCGATCACCAGCAGGTCGCTCCAGCCGTCGCCATCGACATCCGTCCAGAGCGCGGCCGTCACCATGCCGATCTCGCGCAGCGCCGGGCATAGGGTGTCGGTCACGTCGACGAGCGTGCCCTGGCGGTTTTCCAGGAGGCGCGACGTCGGGGTCGACGGGTATTCGCCCGGCATCACCCGGCCGCCGATGAAGACATCGAGGAAACCGTCATGATTGAAATCACCGGCCACGGCGGGTGCCGAGCTGACCGGGGGATTGGGCAGCCGGCCGGCGGGCGCCTCGGTGAAGACCCCGCGACCATCGTTCAGGTACAGGCGGCTGCGGTAGTCATCGCTGCCGGGCTCGGCCTCGGTGCTGCCGGCGGTCACGAGCAGATCAAGGTCGCCGTCCCGGTCAACGTCGAGGAGGAGCGGGGCCATGCCTTCGGTTTCGGGATGCGCGGCCCAGGGCTGTTGGCCGGTCGCGAGGGTGAAGCCCCCGCGGCCGTCCGCGAGATAGAGGGCGCTGCCGTGGCCGGCGGCGCCGGCGAAGAAGAGATCCGGCAGGTGGTCGCCGTTGACATCACCCCAGGCAAGTCCGCCGCCGAGGGTGTTAATGCGATGGGGCAGAAGCGACTGCCGCTTCATGTCGTTGAACGGGCGCTCCTCGTTCTTGAAATCAAGCCCGCTCACCGTGCTGTGATCCATGAACAGGCCCTTGTCCACCGGCCGGCTGGCCACGGCCGTCGGACGACGGGCCGGGTCGGCGGGTTCGGTCACGACGTAACGGGCATCGGCCGGCAGTGCGCCGAATTTCTGCACGACGCCGCTCGGCCAGCGGATCTCGAGGGAGTCAACGCCGGCCTGATCGCCGAGACCGAAGTGCATGATGGGCTGCGAGGACGACATGGAGCCGCGCGCGACGGTCAGCTGGCGCACCTGCTGTCCGTCCCGGTTCTGCACCAGCACGGTGGCGCCCACGCCGTAGGTGTTGCTTTGCGTGCCGTGCAGCGCGATTTCCAGGCTGTGGCCGGCGGGGCAGTCGTTGCGGTAGAGGCTGACCGAGCCCTCGTAGTTGACGTAGACGAGGTCGAGGTCGCCGTCGTTGTCGAAATCCGCAAACGAGGAACCGAAGCTCACGCCGTCGTGATCGAGGCCCCAGGCCTGCTGGACCTTGGTGAAGTGGAGGTCGCCGTCGTTGCGCAGCGTCAGGTTGACCTCGTGCTGGACGGGGCTGCGCCGCATGAGCGCGGCGATCTCGGTCGGGGATTGCAGCAGCTTGGCCTGGTTGAGGAGGTCGGAATTGATGAAGGTGCGCACCATGCCGTTGGTGACGTGCAGGTCGACGCGGCCGTCGTTGTCGAGGTCCTCGAAACGGGTCGACCAGCTCCAGTCGGTGCTGCCGAGGCCGGTCATCTTGGCGACCTCATAGAAGCGGTCCGTGCCGGAGTTAACGAAGACGGCGTTCTTCATGTACTGCGGCGTGACGAGCGTGTCCATGCGGTCGACCAGTCCGCCCATGTCGCCCATGGAAACCTTGGACTTGTAGTGCGTGGTGCCGGCCATTTCGGCGACCATCAGGTCGGTGCGGCCGTCATTGTTGATGTCGGCGGCGTCGGCGCCCATGGAAAACCAGGTGGTGTGGGGCACGGCGGTGGCGAGCACGTCGGTGAAGGTGCCGTTGCCGTTGTTGCGGTAGAAGTGGTCGCTGGGCGTGAAGTCGTTGGTGACGTAGAGGTCGGGCCAGCCGTCGTCGTTGTAGTCGAACCAGATCACGCCGTGACCGCGGCCCTGCTCGAGGCCGAGGCCGGAGATGGCTGTGACCTCCTCGAAGGTTCCGTCGCCGCGGTTGTGGTACAGGCGGTCGGGTTCCCCGTCGGGTGCGCGCACGGCGTCCAGCACGTTGGTCAGCACGAAGAGGTCGAGGTGGCCGTCGCGATCGTAGTCGGCAAAGGCGCCGACCACACTGCCGGAAACCAGGTCGATGCCCGCCTGCTTGCCCGCCTCACGGAAGTGGCCGTGGCCGTCATTGAGATAAAGCAGATTGGGCTGGTTGAAGCGGCAGACGTAGATGTCGAGGAAGCCGTCATTGTTGACGTCGGCCATGGTCACGCCCGTGTGCCAGCCCTCGCCGCCGTCGACGCCGGCCTCGGCGGTGATGTCGACGAATTTGAACGGCGCCACCTGTTTGTAGAGTTTGTTGGGCCGGTTCTTGTTGGCGACGTAGATGTCGACCAGGCCGTCCCCGTCGATATCGCCGGTGGCGATGCCCGAGCCGATGGCACCACCCTGGAACTCGGTGTAGAGGCGGCCCCACATCGCGGGATCGTCGTAGGGGTTTTCGTTGGTCAAACCGGACTCGGCCGCCGGAATGGCGGTGAAGGTCATCTTCGTCGCTTGGCCACTCTTGGGCGCGAAGGGCATCGGCTGGATTCCGGCGGGCGGCGCGGCGTGGGCGAGGACCGCCAGGCAGGTGACCAGCAGACCGTGACGGAGAAGGGAGCAAGCAGGCTTGAGAGCTTTCATGGGGTGACGCTATCCGAAAGTCAGCCGGCTGGGGACACTACCTGATTGTGGCGGGTTGCCGTGTGGCTGGGGTGAAGTGCTTGGTGGCGGCGTGGGTAGGACGCGGACTCCGCACCGCGCCGGAAATCTTCCCGGCAGCGAAGGGACTCGCCGCCCTGCCTGAGATCCCGGCGTGGATTTGCATCTCTGAATCCACGCAAACGGAGCCTCGGCCGGTCGGGAGACCGGCCCTCCAGGGTAATTTCACGAGGCCAAGAGCCGTTTCCTATCTTACCTCTTAGCCGGTGGCGACAATTGCGCGGCCAGGCGGACGGGATCGCTGGTGGGGAGTTGGCAGGTGAAATTCTGACAGACGTACGCGGTGGCCTCGCCTCGCTGATTGGGCGGGAGTTCAGCGATGAAGGGTACTTCCTTTTCCAACAAGGGTCGGTTGGCGGCATCGATCAGCAGCAGCACTTTTCGGGGCAGGTAGCGGGACCGAACCTCGGCCAACAGCCGACGGGTCGCCGGATCGGTGGCCTCTCCCTGGATGAGGATCTGCTGGGTCGAACCTTCGAGCCATCCGCCGGAAACCAGCATCTGCACGAGCGCCAGCGGCGTTTGCTCCAGCGTCTGAGCGAAAGCGGCGGCGGTCTGTTTGGCACGGGCCTGCCAGGCATCCCGGTGGAGCATCGCCGCGAGGCGGGCGAGGTTGAGCGTCGCCACGGAATTGGCGGAAGGCTCGGCGCCGTCGTTCTCCTCCTTCAGGCGCAGGATCACACTCGGGTCATCGGCGGTATTGGCAAAGTAACCGCCGCCCTGGTCATCCCAGAAAAGCCCGTCCTGCTTCGTCTGCAGTTGTGCCGCCGACTCCAGCCAGCGGGGATTGAGGTCGGCTTCATACAGGTCGAGCAAGCCCTGGATCAGGAAGGCGTAATCCTCGGCAAAGGCCTGGTCGGTGCGCTGCCCGGCGCGGAAGCTGCGGGCCAGTCGGCCCGTCTTGGCATCCCAAAGGTTGGCATGGACGAAGTCAGCGGCGCGGGCGGCAGTGCCGGTGAGCGCCGGGTCATTCAAAACGACCCCGGCACGGGCGAAGGCGGAAATCATCAGGCCGTTCCACGCGGTCAGGATCTTGTCGTCGCGAGCGGGTCGGGACCTTTGTTCGGTGAGGGTGGCGAGCTTTTGCCGGGAGTCCGCCAGCGAGGCCGCGACCTGGTCCTCCGTCAGGTTGAACTTTGCCGCGGCCTCCGCGAGGGTGTGCTCGCGGCGCAAAATGTTTCTGCCGGCAAACTCCTCCGCGCCGCGTCCGGTGACATTGCCGCCGGGTTGGACCCCGTGCACGTAGTCGAACAGGTTGGCGGCGGCCGGCTCCAGGGCGCGGGCGATTTCTCCCTCGGTCCAGAGATAGAAGGCCCCTTCGTGGTGGCTGCCATCGCTGGTGGCGCTGTCGGCATCCTCGGCCGAGTAGAAACCGCCGGCGGGATCCGTCATGCGCTGCTCCACATAGCGCAGGGTGTCGCGGGCCACGGCCAGCAGTCCGGCATCGCCGCTCAATTGACCGGCTGTCAGATAAACCGAAACGAGCTGCGCCTGATCGTAGAGCATTTTCTCGAAATGCGGGATCCGCCATTGCGCGTCCACGGCGTAGCGATGGAAGCCGCCGCCCAGTTGGTCGCGAATACCGCCGGCGGCCAGGTGTTGCAGGGTAACCTGCACCATGGAGAGGGCTTTGGCGCGGACGGCGGCGTCGGCCTCCGTCGCCGCCACATCGAGGAGAAAATTCAGACTGGTCGGGCTGGGGAATTTTGGCGCGACCTCGAAGCCGCCGTTTGCCGAGTCGAAATTCTGGCTGAGCAGATCCAAGGCGCGATGGCGCAACGCCGCGATGGGCAGGCTGCCGGAACCGGCCGGCGCTTCCGGACGCAGGGCCGCGAGCATCTGGTCCGCCTGATTTACGATTTGCTCACCCTGCTCCTTCCACATGCGGGCGAGGTGCGGGATCAGGCTTTTGAGGCCGACCTGGCCGGACCGGTCTTCGGGCGGAAGATAGGTGCGGCCGAGAAAGGGTTTCAGATGGGGTGTCAGCCAGAGCGACATGGGCCAGCCGCCGCTGCCGGTCGAGGCCTGGAGGAAGGTCATGTAAACGCGGTCGATGTCGGGACGTTCCTCGCGGTCCACCTTGATGCAGACAAAGTTGTCGTTGAGCAGTTGGGCGATCTCGGGGTTCTCGAAGGATTCCTGCTCCATGACGTGGCACCAGTGGCAGGTGGAGTAACCGACGGAGAGGAAGATCGGGCGGTTCAGTTCCCGGGCCCGGGCGAAAGCTTCCTCGCCCCACGGATACCAGTCCACGGGATTGTGCGCGTGCTGGCGGAGGTAGGGTGAGCTGGCGTGAATGAGCCGGTTGGCCGGCCGCGCGGGCGCTGGAGGCACCGCCGCGGACGCACCGACCGCCAGCAGCAGGCAGCCGAGCCAAATTGCGGGGCGGCAGCCGGGCGCGCGTTGGGTGCTGGTCCTGGGGGGCGGGGTGTTCATCCGGAACGCAATCAAACACTCGTGAAAATGGAAGCAAGGCTGCGCCGGGGGCTCGGCGGCTACTTGGGTCTTGGCGGAGGGTGGCAATCCGGACAGCCTGCCCTTCCATGAACGAAGCCGAGTTGGCGGAATGTTATGCGCTGTTGGAGGTGAGTCCGGACATCGCCTTGGAGGATTTGGAGCGCGCGTATTTGCGCCGAAGCTACCGATTCATCAAGGGGCGCAGCGGGGCGGCCGACGCACCCAACCCGGATTTGGAAGCGGACAAGGAGCGTCTCCGGCTGGCCTACGAGCGCCTGGCCGAGCACCTGCGGGAGAAGCGGCAGGCCGAGTCGGCGAAACGCAAACGCCCCGTGCTTCCGCCGGCCCACGCGCCGAAGCCGGCATCGGCCGCCTTGCCGCCGCGCGTGCCGCTGCCGGTGGTGCCGGCCCGCGATCCGGGCGAAGACGGATTCATTCTGGGCCGGTTCGATGATTGGAGGGTGAACACGTTTGTGCCGCCGCTCCTCCTGTTGCTGGTCCTGCTGATCAATCTGAGTCCGCTGAAGTTTTTCCTGACCGGCTTTCACGTGTGGATGCATGAGTTTGGCCATGCCACGGCCGCGTGGTTGTGCGGTTTCCGGGCGTTGCCGATCCCCTTCGGGTGGACGCCGGTGGAGCCGGTCTACTCACCCTTTGTTTACTGGGGCCTGCTGCTGCTGTTCGGCCTGCTGTTCGGGGCCGGCGTGTTGGAGCGCAAGGTCTGGCCGATGATCGCCGCACTGGGGCTGGCCGGCCTGCAATTCTACATGACGTGGCGCATGCCGGAACACCGGCAGGAATTTTGGTGGGGTGCGTTCGGGGGCGTGGGCGGCGAGTTCTACCTGAGCACGCTCTTCATGCTGTTTTTCTGGGTGCAGCTACCCGACAAGTTTCGCTGGGGGACCTGCCGCTACATCTTCTTCTTCATCGGAGCGACGGCGTTCCTGAACATCTGGCTGCGCTGGCGTGACGTCTACCACGGGCTGCAAGAGATTCCCTTCGGCACGATGATCAACGGCGAGGACGACCAGGCCGGCGACATGAACAAGCTCATGGATGGCTACGGCTGGAAGAAGTTCGACATCCGCCGCAACTACCTGCTGCTCGGTTACGGTTGCTGGGCCGCGCTGGGGATCATGTGGGCGTTGTTCGTGCTGCGGCTGAATCGCGTGGCCGACTGGGTGGCCGGAAAATTCATGGAAAAGCCGGCAGCTTGAAAACTGAGAATCGGACATCGGAAAACGGACAGCCTCCGAACCCCACGCCGCAATTTCAGGCAGACCGGCGATCACCAGCGGGCCGCGCCGACTCGCGCGATTGGAATCCCGGGGCCGGTCACCCAACCTGGGTTGTAGCCGGGGACGTGCCCGGCCGCCGACGCTGAGTTATTCAGGCTCGTGTACCTGCCTGACACACCCCGTCGCTTCGCGACACCCCTCTTCTTAGAGGGGACTCAATTAACTGGACCGGAAATCCGCTCTTGAAAGAGGGTGCCCGGCAGGGCGGGATGTGTTGGGAATGGGGTGAAAGTTATTCCTTCTTCCGTCAGTCTATCACGCGACCCTCAATAGGTCGATTTGGTGGGGCGGCAGGTTCCACTGCCGGCGATGATCGACGGGCACAGGGACGTGCCCGTCCACCACGCATTCATCCGGGCGCGAGTTCGGGGCGAGGAATTCTCACGTCCGGCCCGGTGGCCAAGCCAGACTTACGGCAACTCCATCAGGCGGATGCGGCGGTATTCCATCTGGCCGTTGTCGCCTTCCAGGCCGATGGGCCCGGTGGCAGGAACCTTCATGGCTTCCTCGATGACCTCGCCGTTGCAGGTGCAGCGGGCGACGCCGTCCTTCACGGTGATCTCGATGTCGTTCCAGTCCTGCGGGCGGTAGTTTTTGAGGGACTTGTACGGCCCGGCGAGGACGTAGTCGCGGCACTGGAGCTGCGGACCGCGCACGTAGATGCCGCTATCGGCGTTGGGCGTGGCGCGGAATTGCAGGCGGAGCACGAAGTTTTTCGGGAACTCTTGTTGCGTCCAGATTTTCTGCACGCGGCGTCCGCCCACGGGCGTGGTGACGATGAGGCGGCCATTCTTGGCGACAAACCGGCCATCGGGACTGGCCTGCAGGCCGTCGAAATTCACCGCGTCCTTCACCATGGGCCAGGCGGCGGCGTCGGGCGAGGAGGCCTGCCAACCCTTGGCGGCCTTCATGTCTTCCTCGGTGCTGGGCCGGAAGCCCCAGCCGGTGAGATCGTGGCCGTTGAAGATGCTCACGAAGTCATTCTCAATGGTGAAATTGTCATTGTCGCGATCCAGGAAACCAAGGGTGGCGAATAGCGGCCGCAACGCGGCGGCCCACTTGACGTAGCCGGCGTTGTTCGGGTGAAGCAGGTCGGGAAACTCGTCGGCCTTGGCGTCATTGTCCGGGCCGGCAAAGAGTTTCCAGGTCTCGAGGACCGTGACCTGCGGTTGGTCGGCCACCGCTTCGCGAATGATCTGATTGGTCCGGCGGATGAGGTAGGCGGGACGCTTTTTTGTGCCCGAGCTGGGAAAGATTTCGCACACGATGACGGGCATGGTGGGGTTGTGCTTCTTCAGCGTCTCGATCAGCAGGCGGTAGTTACTGGCGATGGTCCAGGGCTGGGCCTGTTCTTCCAGATCGTTGGTGCCGATCAGCAAGACCACCGCCGAGGGATTGAGGGCGAGCACGTCCTCGGGGAGGCGATAGAGTACGCCTCGGGTGGTGTCTCCGCTGATCCCGCGGTTGGCGGTCCTCAGCTCGGGGAAGAGTCCGTCAAAGTCGTCATGCCAGCCCTGCGTGATGGAGTCGCCGAGGAAGACGATCGCGTGTTGGTCTTTCTCCACTTGGCCGGCCCACTTGGCGCGGAGGCGGTTCCAGTTGGGCCGGAAGGACGGGTAGTGCCGGGTCGGGCCGACGCCGGGCATGTCATCGACATTGGCCGGCAGATCGAGCTTGGAGGTTTGCGGCGGAGTAACGGCCGCAGGCTCGGCGGAGTGGAGCGAGACGGAGCCGGCCAGCAGCAGCGTCGTGAGGAGGAGGGCGGGGGTGCGCATGGGGGAAGGTTGAAGCAGGTAGATTAACCACGAAAGACACGAAGCACACGAAATAATTCCGGAGGGAGAAAACTCATGGACCACAGATCACACCGATTGTCACCGAGGACTGAACACGCACAGGAGAGAAATCCGAGGGTGGAATCTCCTCTTTTTCCTCAGTGTTCTCCTGTGCCAATCGGTCCTTTCGTTTGTTCCGTGTATTTCGTGGTGCCCCTGCCTATGCTCATTAAAGATCGGTTGGTGGCTGTTTCTTCCGGAACGCAAAGCGATGATACACCATCGAGCGGTCCCGGAAGCCGGTGTACATCTGGCCGCCGACGAGTCCGGCGAATTCGCCGAAGAGATGCCGGAAGCGCGGGTGGATGTTTTCGTCGATCAAGCGGCGCTTGCGCGCATCATCGGCCTGCAGCGCATCGGCGACCGCGGAGGTGATGTCCTCGTGGGCGACGCGAGTCCAGCCAGGCTGGGCAGCGAGGGCGGCGTGCCAGGCAGGTACTTCGGTGGCTGGACGGAAATCCGTGTAGAGGAACCAGCCGCCGGGCCGCAACACGCGGGCGGCTTCGGCGAAGAACCGATCGATGTGACCGTAGCAGTGGCTGCTCTCGACGTTGATGACGGCGTCGAAGGTCGCGTCGGGAAAGGTCAGGTTCTCGGCGTCGCCGACCGCGAAAGAGAGGTTCGCCACGGCGGCGTGGCGCCTTTGGCAAAGGGCGACGGCCTGCGGGGAGAAGTCCACACCGGTGAGGTGGGCGGGGCGATGATGTCGGGCGACGAAGCTCGCGCCGCCGCCGCGGCCGGAACCGACTTCAAGGACCTGTTTGCCGGCGAGCTCGGTGGCCGAGGTGACGCGATGATAGAGTTGAATGCACAGCCGGTCGGGTTCATCCGCCGGATCGAGGGCGAGGGTGGATCCATCCGGCGGCAGGAAGCCGTAGTTCATGAAGGTCCAGTCGCCGTCCGTGTGTTGTTTGGCCAGCCGCCCGTACCACCACCGCCAGAGCAGGCGCCGCAGCAGCGGGGAGGCTTCCAGGAGAAACACCGCTAGACGAATGAGCATCGTCCGACCCTGCTAAACAAATTCCGCACTGGCGAGTCTGGGTTCCATGCAACAGGCGGATCGACAGAATCCGCAGGGCACCCACCGCAGATCGGCCCTGTCTCGGACTTATTGAGACTTACGTTAACTAGTGACACCGGCCACTACCTGATTGCGATGCTCCCCCACACACCCCGCCCTGGCGGGCACCCCTCTTCCTAGAGGGGATTTCCGGACCCGTTGATTGGGTCCCCTCTAGGAAGAGGGGTGGCGCGAAGCGACGGGGTGTGTCTCTTCTTTGCGTAATCCTCAATAGAGCCATAATTCGGACCGGCATTGGGGTTTTCCATTTTCTTCGCTCTTGGCTCCCTGCTTCCCGTTCCTAGCTTCTCCCCATGCCAACCATCCTCTACACGGTCCGCGCCACCTGCCAAGACGTCCAGCAACGGGGACGCTTTCTCTCGTGGCTGTCGCCCAACCACCTCTTGCAGGTCAAGGCTGGCGGCGCCACGGCGGTGCGGGTGGTGCTACCGGATCGCGAGAGCGAAGCCGCTGCCGCCATCGTCGAGACGCAATACG
>JBDKHE010000167.1:0-6988 GCA_039797805.1 Verrucomicrobiota bacterium | reverse complement strand
ACCCCGCTCGTGATTCTGGCCCGGGAGCAGACCCAGGGCCGCGGTCGCCGAGGCCGCACCTGGCACAGCCCGGCCGCCGGCAATCTCTACGGCACTTTCGTCTTCCGGCCCCAGATCGAGCCTTCCCGTCTGCAGGACTTCACCCTTTGGATGGGACTGAACATCTGCGAACTCGTCGCCAACTTCTGCAAGATCGAGCCCATGCTCAAATGGCCGAATGACCTACTGCTCGGCGGACGCAAGGCCGGGGGTATGCTCACGGAAGCCCGCGTCGACTCGGACGTCGTGCATGACCTCGTTTTCGGCCTCGGTCTCAACCTGAACGGCCACGCGGCGGACCTGCCCCGCGAACTCCATCGTCGCGCCACGTCGCTGGCCGAGGCCTCCGGCGCACCGGTCGAGGTCAATCGCTTCGCCGCCGCCCTGGTCACCCGGGTGTTATTCGCCTACAACCGTTTCTTCGAAAACGACTATCGCCGCCGCTTCGACGAACTCTGGCCCCGCTTCGATGCGTTGCGCGGTCACCCGGTCTCGGTGACCCAAGGCGACCGCGTCATCACCGGCACGGCCGAGGGCATCGACCCGGAAGGGTCGCTGATCGTCCGCACCGCTGCCGGAAACAGGGAACGCTTCCGGGCCGGTGAGGTCACGCTCAGCAAGGAATCCGCCTCCTCCACCTGACAGCAGGCTTGCCCGATGGACGGATTACCCGTCTAACTCCCTTTCGTAACTAGCGGCATGGCTGATATTCCCGACATAACCATAGAGGTCACCAATCTCGTCAAAAGCTACGGGGCGTTGACCGCGGTCAACAACCTGAGCTTCACCGTGAAGCGCGGCGAGATCGTCGTCCTGCTCGGCCCCAATGGCGCGGGCAAGAGCACGACCATGCGGATTTTGACCGGTTACCTGCCGGCCAACTCCGGTTCCGTCCGCATCTGCGGCCTGCCGGTCGCCAGCCATCCCGAGGCCACCAAGCGCCACGTCGGGTACATGCCGGAAAACAATCCGCTGCCCGAGGACATGCGGGTCTCCGAATACCTCTGGTTCCGCGGCCGCCTCAAGGAAATGCCCCGCGCCAAACTCCGCGCGCGCATCGACGAGGTGCTGGAGTTGTGCGACCTCAAGCGCAACCGTCACCGCATCCTCGGCCGTCTCTCCAAGGGCAACAAGCAGCGCGTCGGCATCGCCGAGGCCATTCTCGCGGAGCCGGCGGTCATCATTATGGATGAGCCGACCATCGGCCTGGATCCGCACCAGATCCTGATCGTCCGCAACCTCATCGCCAACCTGCGCGGCCGGATGAGCGTCATCATTTCCAGCCACATCCTGCCGGAAATCGAGGAGACCTGCGATCGCGTCCTCATCATCAACGGCGGACGCATTGTCGCCCAGGGTTCGCCCGCCGACCTCCGCCACGAGATCTTCGGCCACACCACCTACCACGCCGAGATCGCGGGCGATCCCGCCAGTCTCGCCGCCCTCCTGCCCGACATCGAGCCCACCCTGCGGATCGTCACGCAGGAACCCGCGGCGCCCGACGGTTTTCATGCCGTGACGCTGATGACGGATCTCCAGGCGGACCTCGGGGAAAAGATCCTGCAGTCGCTGCCGGCCGCCGGCTACCGGGTGCGTGCCCTCGGCCGCACCCAACCCTCGCTTGAGGACGTCTTCCTGGCCGCGACCCGCCGGAGCTGGGATGCCCGCCTCCCCGACAAAAAGGAACTTCAAGGCGACAGCCGCGCCCCGCTGCCCAAGGTCTGAAACCGCCATGTCCTCCCGCTTGCCCCCCGCTCCCCGCTCTTCGCTCCCCGCTCTCCTCTAGATGCGCCACTACTTCACCATCCTCTCCCACGAGATCCGCGCGCTGCTCTACAACCCGAGCACCTACATCGCCGCTGTGCTCTTCCTCCTGGTGATGGGATTCATCTTCGTCGGCATCCTCGGTGACTATAGCAAGGCGGCGCAGGAAACCCCGCCGGCCGCCCGGTTCTTTGAGGCGTTTTTTGTGCCGGTGTTTTTCATGGTCCCGCTGCTCACGATGAAGTGCTTCGCGGAGGAACGCCGGCTGGGCACCCTCGAGACCCTCCTCACGACGCCGGTCAGCACCGCGGAGGTCGTGCTCGGCAAGTTCACCGCCGCCTACCTCTTCTACATGCTGCTCTGGGGCTCCACCCTCGGCTTCCACTACATCCTGCACCTCTACGCCCAGGACATCCGCTATCTGGATTCAGGACCGCTGATCGGCGGCTACCTCTTCATCGCCGTCAGCGGACTGCTGTTCATCTCGATCGGCGTGCTCGCCAGCGCCGTCACCCGCAGCCAGGCGGTTGCCGGCATTCTCAGTTTCACCATTCTGCTCGGTCTCATCGGCGGCCTCAGTTACGTCAGCGAGCTCAATGCCCTCAATCAGGGCGCCTTCCTGCCGGTCAAGAGCGCGCTGGAGACCCTGCGCATCCCCAGCCATGTCGATGACTTCACCCACGGCATCGTGGACACCCGCCAGGTGTTTTTCTACCTCACCGGTTCGATTCTCGCCCTCATCTTCAGCATCCTCGGCGTCGAGGCCAAGATCCTGAACAGCTGATCCCGCATGGCCAACTACGACAGCTTTCGCGCCGCCCGCTGGATCAGGTTCATCAACCTGGTGCTGCAGGCCCTGCTCTTCCTCGCGCTCTTCGCCGGCCTCAACTACATCGCGCTGAACCACGCGTGGCGCTTCGACCTCACCCAGAACCGTCGCCACTCCCTCTCCCCCGAGACCAGTTCATACCTCGACCAGCTGGAGCGCGACGTGCATGTCTACGTGACAATCTCCAGTGACGGCAGCAACGAGGAGCTCGATCTCGCCCAGCGCGACATCAGCGGGCTGCTCCGCGAATACGCCTACCACACGCGCAACAATCCCCGCGGCAAGATCGACGTCCGCAACATCGACATCTACCAGAGCCGGCGCGAGGCCGAGGCCCTCGGCCTCGACGAGCCCAACCAGGTGGTGCTCGTGAGCGAGAATCACCGGCGCGTGCTCAACCTCGCCGATTTCTACACCACCCGCGACCGCAAGCGCGAGGGCTTCCGGGGCGAGGCCACCTTCACCGCCGCCGTCCTCGATGTTTCCAGCCCGAACAAGAAGAAAATCTATTTCCTCGCCGGTCACGGCGAGATGCGGCCCGACGACGTGGATCGCCGCCGGGGCCTGTCCGGCCTGCGGGACGAACTGCGCCAGCGCAACTACGACGTCGAGGGCCTCGACCTCAGCCTGGTCCGCAAAATCCCCGACGACGCCGCCCTGATCATCGTCGCGTCCCCCGAGGGTCCGTTGCAGCCCTTCGAGGAGGAGCTGCTGCGCAATTTCCTCACCACGCGCGCCGGCCGGGTGATTCTGCTGCTGGATCCGGGCGTTGCCCACGGCCTGGAGAACCTTCTCTTCGACTGGGGCGTCATCGTCTACGACAACGTCATCTTCGACCCCGATCCGCGGAGCATCACCGAGAGCAATGACATGCGTCTCTGGAAATTCCTGCCCGACAAATCCAGCCACATCACCGACAACCTCATCAACAACGGCATGTCGGTCATCGTCGGCCCGGCCCGGGTCGTCAGCGATGACATCGGCCGCTCCCTCGACGACGGACTCAGCGTCAAGAAGCTCGTCGCCACGAGCAGCCAGGCCTGGGGTGAGACAAGCTATCGCATCAAGAACGTCCTGCCCGTCTATACTCCCGGCCAGGATCTGAAGGGCGAGCTCGGCGTCATGGTCATTTCCGAACGCTTGAAGCCGGCCAAGCTCACGTTGAGCGTGAAGGGCGGCCGCCTCGCGGTCTTCGGCACGTCCGACCTGGTGACCAACAACCGCATCATCACGGTCGGCAACCTCAACCTCTTCCTCGCCACCGTGAACTGGACGATCGAGCGCGACACCCAGCTCAATATTTCCGTCCGCCCCATCGAACGCTTCCAGCTCGCCCTGAGCGCCGAGGAGCTCGTCCATCTGCGTCTGGGCCTGATGCTCGGCCTGCCCGGCATCGTCGCCCTCCTCGGCATCGCCGTCTACTGGACCCGTCGCAACTAATCGCCCGCCGCCCCCCGCCATGCGTTCCAAAGTCACCGTTGTCCTCCTTTTCCTGAACGTCGTCCTGTTCGCGTACATCTACTACTACGACCTGCCCACGATCGACGCCCGCAAGAACCTGGAGGCGCGTCGGCGCGTCCTGCCGGCCGAGGTGGCCAGCCTGGATTCCTTCACCCGCATCAGCCCCACGGGCGAGACGGTCAAGATCGAGAAGCGTCCGGACGGCTCGTGGTGGCTCACCAAGCCATACGAGTGGCCGGCCAACCCCAACGCGGTCTCCCGCATCCACAACGAACTCCAGTTTCTGGAGCACAAGACGAGCTTCCTCGTCGCGAATCTCCCGGAAGGTGACCAGTCGCTCGCCAGCTACGGTCTGGCCAATCCGGTCCTGACCCTCCAGTTCACCGCGGCCAAGAAGAATTTCCAGCTCCAGATCGGCGCCAATTCCCGGGTCGACAACAATCTCTACGTCCTCTCCACCGACGGCACCCGCATCCACGTCGTCGACCGCAGCCTCGCGGAGACCGCCGGCCTGCCCCTGGCGGACCTTCGGGCCGAGTCCATCTTCACCATCCCGGTCTTCGAAGTTCGCTCGCTCAACCTGCAGACCGCCGCTCCCTCCAACCTGAAGATCCGCCTGCGCCGCGATGCCGCGTCCCGCTGGGGTTTCGAAAGCCCCATGCTCGCGCGCGCCGCCCGCAGCGCGGTCGAGGTCACGATCAACTCCCTCAACGCCCTCACCGCGAAAAATTTCCTCGATCCCCGCGACAGCGATCTCAACCGCGTCGGCCTGGCCACGCCTGCGCTCCGCGTGACCCTTGAAGGCAACGCCCGTCGGGAAACCCTCCTCCTGGGCAATCCGGTGAACCCTCCGGCCGAGGGAACCAAGGCCACCAGCACCGAGTACTATGCCAAGATCGAGGACAAGGACGTGGTCTTCACCACGGTGATCCCGACCGCCTTGCTTGAAGTGCTGCGTTCCTCCCAGGAATCCCTGCGCGATCCCCACGTGGTGGATTTTGAGCCCGCGATTGTCACCGCGATCAGCCTGACCGCACCCGGCCAGTCTGACCTCACGTTGCAACGCCTCGAGGCCGCGCCCGGCGGACAAGGCTGGCAGGCCATCACCCGCAGCGCGGGCCAGGCCCCGATCACGCTGGCCGCCGATCCCGAGGTCATCACCACGCTCCTGACCACCATCAGCCAGCTGTCCGCCCGCAAGTTCCTCAGTGACGCTCCGTCCGAGGCGGACAAGGAGCGCTACGGCTTCACCCGGCCGGAAAGGGAAGTCACCCTCAGTCTCAGCTCCGGTGGCGGTCCCCGCGGCAATGAACCCACCTCCTTCACGTTGCAGGTTGGTGTTTCTCCGGACCAACCGGGCGTCGCCTTTGCCCGCATCAAGGACCAGCCGTTTGTTTACGAGATTCTGCCTGATATCCTGGACAACACGCCGGTGTCCGCCCGCCACTATCGCCTGCGGCAGCTGCGCGAGCTGCCGGGGAACGCCCGCATCACGAGCCTGGCCCTCGTGAGCCTCAATCCCGCCGCGACCATCTACTCCCAAAAGCTCAATGAAGCCGACAAGAACTGGGACGCCGCCCTCGCTGTGGAACCGGAGGCGGTCCGCAAGGCCTTGGCTGCGGTCCTGGCCCAGCTCCGCAATCTCCGCGCCCGTCAGTTCAACACCGACACCTTCAATCCGGATCACGCCGACACTTCCTATGGCGCCCAACCGTGGAAGTACCGGCTCGATTACACGGTTTCGTTCAGCAATGGCGCGGACGCCACCCAGAGCACCCCGTCCAGTCTGTTCCTGACCGATCGGCTCGCCGGCATGACATTGGTCGCCGGCACCGCCGAGTTCGGCGGGGTGACCTTCACGGTCACCCAGGAGTTGCTCGATGCCCTCTTCACCCTGACCTACAAGACGACCAACGATCCCGGCCCCGTGGAGGCCACGCCGGCCCCGGTCGCCGCCCCCGTGGCGCCGACCCCCACCGCGCCGGCGGCCAAACCCTGACGCGCCGCGCTGCATCGTGCCCGCGCCCAAACATTCCTGGCTCAAATCGGGTCTGCATTTCTGCGGCTCCTGCTGCATCACGGTCTCCTGTTGGGGACTTTGGATCGTGCTCGGCACTCTGCTGGGCGTCCTGATCTATGTCGCCCTCGCCCGGGAATTGCCGGTGCCGGGATTCGTCCTCCGTCGGGCCGAAGCCCGCTTGGCGGAGTCCGGTCTCATCCTCAAGTTCGGTCGCGCCAGCCTGGACCCATCGGGCCAGGTCCTGCTGGAAAATGTCCAGCTGCGGAACCGTCAGTTCGAAGATCCCCTGCTGGAATGCCGGCTCCTCTACATCCGGCGCAGCTTCTGGTCCATTCTCTCGGGACGGGTTGAGCCGGATGAGATCAGCATCGAAGGAGCGGCCCTGCGCCTCCCTGCCATGTTCTCGCCCAGCGGCACCTCCCAATTCATCGTCAGCGACCTGAGTGCGGCGATCCACCAGGGCGACCACGTCTGGCACGTCGTGCAGTTTGTGGGCCGGGTCGGTCCGCTAAAGGTTTCCCTGTCCGGGGACATTCCCTTCTCCGGCCGCAGCCGCGGTGCCAGCGTTTTTTCCCTCGATGACCTGACGGCCGGCTACCTGCGGACCGCGCGGCAATTTGCCCCGGAGTTGCAAAGGCTCAATGCTCTCGATGATCCCTCGCTCGAAGTGCTCCTGGAAACGGATGCCCGGCGCGGCTTGCTGGCCAGCATCCGTCTCACCGCCACGGCCCTGCAGGCCGGACCCGAACAGCCCTTGCAACTGGGGCCCTTCATTGCCACGAGCCAAGTCCGCCTCGATGGCGCCGGCAGTCGGCCCGTGGACCTGTATGTTGCCACCCGATCCGTGAAATGGAAGGACTCCTCCGCCCAGCAGG
>JBDKHE010000166.1:0-10901 GCA_039797805.1 Verrucomicrobiota bacterium | reverse complement strand
ATCGAATCGTGGTTGGGCATGAGGGCGTGCGGCGGGGGCCAAACTGCCGGCCGGCCCAGGGATTGCCAAGCCCCTTCGACCCGCTCAGGGCAGGCCTTTCGACTTGGTTCAAGGCAGACGGTTTGTCGGGGAACTCATCCCGTAAGGTGACGGGTCCGGCAAACTTAAATTCAGGGTTTGGTTGCTCCGGGGCCGGGGATCATGCGGTCGCCCGCTGGCGTCAGCCGGGCAGTAGGGCCGGTCTTTGACCGGCCTTCCGAGGAAGATACCAAGCCAGTCAGAGACTGGCTCTACCCGTTAGTCCCAGTTCACCACGAGGAGTGACACGCCTTGCCGCGGCAAGGTGAAGGCGAGTTGGGTGGCGCCACCGCCCTATGACTAGTCGTCATTGGTACTACTTAGGTGGGCCGGCAGGTCCCTCTGCCGGCGATGACTATCGTGGCAACACGACGGTCCGAAAACGGGCACGCGCCGACTCGCCCTGCTGTGCTCCCGGTGCCGGTCGCCCAACCTTCGTTTTGGCCCGGGACGTGCCCGTCCACCTAAGAGCGCGTGGAAATGTCCGGTTCAACTGCACGTGTCCGGCTGGAGGGCGATGGCGGGAGCGGGAACGATGTCGGGGCGGATGGTCTTCAATTCCCCCGCGGGCGCAGGTCGCTGCGCAGGGGGCTGGCGGGGAGTTTGAAGGCGGCGGAATCATCCGGTTTTGCGGGGTCGAAGCCGGCGAAATCCTCGGCGATGACTGCTGCGAGCGGCAGGCGCGCGTCGCGAATGCCCTGCACGATAACCTGGGCGAGCTCGTAGGCGCCGTAGTTGTTGTGATGTGTGGCGTCCTTGCCGGCGTTGCTGAAAGCGAGCGGCGATTTGGCCGGACCGAGGGCCTCGTAGAAGGCGCGGCTGCCCGCTTCGAGATCGATGAGCGCGACGCCCTCCGCGGTGGCGACCGCGCGCATGGCGGCGGGATAGTCACCGAGGGTGTTCAGGATTTTGCCGTCCGGACCGAAGTTGCGGCGCTGCGGGGAGGTCACCAACACGGGCGACGCGCCGCGCAGGCGCACCTCGGCGATGAAGGTGCGCAGGTAGGCCTGATACGTTGTGCCGGCCTCCACGTAGGTCTGCGGCCACTGCTTCTTCTGATCGTTGTGGGCGAATTGCATGAACACCCAGTCGCCGGCCTTCAGCTGGCTCAGCACCTTCGCCAGCCGCAGGCCGGTGAGAAAGGACTTCATCGTCTCGCCTGATTCGGCGTGATTGGCGATGGCGACAGTCGGTTGAAAAAAGCGCGGCAGCATCTGGCCCCAGCTGGCGCCGTCCTCGAAGCGCTGGTCGGTGACCGTAGAATCACCCAGCAGAAACACGGTCGGCACCGTCACGGGTTCGATGGTCACGCTGCGCACCGCGGGCGCCGGCCCGTTGAACTCGAGCGTAAGTTTGTCGTCCCATGTCAGCGAACCCTGCTCGCGATCATTCAACACCACGGCGCTGCCGCCGGGCGCGTTCTTCTCCGGAGGAGGCACGGAGCTGTTGCGAACGTTGACGATGAAGCTGCGGGAGACGCTTTCGCCCGGTGCCGTCGTCACGTCCTCGAGCATCAGGCGACGTGACTCGGCCTTCACCGTGTTGGCGGAGGCGCGGTCGCTGCCGAAGGTGACGGTGACGCGGTAGTTGCCCTCGGGTACCGCGACGGAAAAATAGAAGGGCTGGCCTGCCGGCTCAGGCGCCGTGCCGAGATCGAAACCGTGGCCGCGTTCCGCGGTAAAAGCGGACTCGCGGCTGAGGTCGAAACTCCGGGCCGAACCTGCCAAGGCCGGAACGGCCACGAGAAGGCACCAAACGGGTGCCCGACGCAGGAGGCTCGCGAGGCGTCTGGCGGCGCGCGGAATCAGTGGGTGAGCGCGTGGTCTCATGGCTGGTGAGTCTTTGGGCCTTTTCGTGGCGGAAAATCAGGGAACCTTGGCATCCGTGCGAAACGGCGAGGCGGGCAGGCCGGCGGTGTTGAACAGATTCCCCGACGCCACGTTGGCCCAGCCGTAGCGGACCGCGGCCGGTGCCGGCACGTCGGGGGCGGTGACGACGACCGTGGCGCCGACGATCGCGGCCTTGGCCGGATGAAACACGCCGTCGGGTCCGGCGATCGTGAATCCTTCCAAGGTGCCGCCCGGTGCAACCAGGCCGCCGGCCACATGGGTGAAGGTGAGCACGGCACGGCCTGCGGTGAATTGCGCCGAGGCGAAGACCGGACCGGAGTACGGGATCTTCTGACCGTAGGCGAGCGCGCGGGCCGCCAGCGCCAGACGCGCGCCGACGGGGCCCTTGTTCGCGGGATGGATGTCGGTGGCGTCGCCGACATCGATCGTCACGGTCATCGCGGTGTTCTTGGTGTGCTGCCACGCGATGAGCTGGGCTTCGCGGATCTCGGGCGGCTGGCCGTCAAAGGGCGCGATCTGGACGAAGAGGAAAGGGAAGTCGCCCTCGCCCCACCGCTGGCGCCAGTCGGCGATCAGGGCCGGGAGGAGCTTCTGGTACTGGCGTTCGCGTCCGGCGTTGGCTTCACCCTGATAGAAGGTGACGCCGCGGATCGCGTAGGGAATGAGCGGAGCGATCATGCCGTTGTAGAGCACGGTCGGGGTGCCGGCGTTCTGGCTGATGTCGTTCGGCGGGCGTTGGTCGGCCGGGAGCGTGGTGGCAAAGCGACAGAGCCAGCGGCCGTTGAGGTCCAGCGCGGCTTCCGCGTCGTCGACCGGGGCGACGGAGAGGGGCAGCTTGGGGTTCCACAGGCCGCCACCACCGCCGGTATCGAGCACGCGCACGGCGATGACGTTGCCGGTGGGCCGCAGGGTGGCGGCGGGGATGCGATAGACGCGCGGCGTGGTGTAACCCGAGGTCGTGCCGAGCTCGGTGCCGTTGACCCAGGTGGTGTCGACGTCGTCGATGGCGCCGAGACGGAGTTCCAGGTCACGGCCCGACCAACCGGCCGGCAGGTCGAAGGTGCGGCGGAACCAGACCACGCCGTCGAAGCCGGGATGTCCGGCGTCCTCCCACAGGGTGGGCAGCTTCATCGTTTCCCAGCCGGTGGTGTCGAGTTGGCGGGCGCTCCAGGGTTGGGCCCCGCTGCCGGGATCGATGGCCTGGAACCATTGGCTGAGTTTCTGCAGGTACTTTTGCGGGACGATCGCCGCGGCATCGGCGCTTTGCGTGAGGCTGTCCAGCTGGTCGGCAAACTCGGGAAACGCGGAGAGGCCCTCGCGTCCGGTCCAGGCCTCGGCCGGCGTGCCACCCCAGGAGCTGTGGATGATGCCCACCGGCACGCCGAGGCTGGCCTGGAGGTCGCGGGCGAAGAAATAGCCGACCGCCGTGAAATCCGGGGCGGTCGCCGGGGAACAGACGCTCCAGCTGGCAGCGACCGTCGACTGCGGCGTGCCGGCCTTGGTTTGTTCGACGTAGAGCTGGCGGATGAGCGGGTGCGTGGCTGCGGCCACTTCCGCCTCCCAGTTGACGATGGGTTTCTGACCGGCCCGCAGGCCGAGCTGACGTTCCATGTTGGACTGGCCGCCGCAGAGCCAGACCTCGCCGACGAGCACGTCGGAACATTTATGATTCATGATTCTCGATTCATGATTGGTTTCAGTGACCACGAGGTCGCGGGAGACGGCGCTCGCGGTGAGGGGATCGAGGGTCACGCGCCAGCTGCCGGACGCATCGGCGGTGGCGGACTTGGACTGACCGGCGAATGCCACGGTCACCTTCGACCCGGCGTCAGCCGTGCCCCACACCGGCACGGGCATGCCCTGTTGCAGGACCATGTGGTCGCCGAAGGGACTGGCGAGACGGACCGCGGCCGCGAGTTGGGCGGTAGAAAAAGCCAGGAGCAGAGCCAACACCGTCATCCACGGTTGTGGCCGTCGGGCACGGCTGCAGCTCAGGCGAACTGCCTGCCTGAACGAAGTGAAGGATCCATCGGCATAACCGGCGGCGGTGGTGGTTTTCATTTTGAGGATTCGTTCGTGGGTTCCGTGGGCCGGGCTCAATTCAGGTCCGGTCCAAAGGTGCGGCTTTCGCCGGGTTTGAGATTCAGGACGATGGTCTTGGCCCCTGAGCGCACGGTGGTCGCGGTGCCGGTGACGCTGCGGATCGTGGCGTGGGTGAGTTTGCCGGCGGCCCAGGCGAGATCGACTTCGAAGCCGCCGCGGGCGCGCAGGCCGGTGACCGAGCCCGTGGGCCAGGCGGACGGCAGCGCGGGCAGCAGCTGCAGTTCCCCGCCCTGCGACTGGAGCAGCATCTCGGCGATGCCGGCGGTGCCGCCGAAGTTGCCGTCGATCTGGAAGGGCGGGTGGGCGTCGAAGAGGTTGGGGTAGGTGCGTTCCGGCCGGAGCAGGAGCTTGAGGATGCCGTAGGTGTGCTCGGCGTCGTGCAGGCGCGCCCAGAGGTTCAGCCGCCAGCCGATCGCCCAGCCGGTGGCATCATCGCCGCGCAGTTCCAGCGAGCGACGGGCGGCGGCGGCGAGGTCCGGGGTCTTGAGCACGTCGATCTGGTCGCTGGGGAAGAGCGCGTAGAGGTGCGAGACGTGGCGGTGGTGCGGCTCGGGGGCGGTGGCGTCCCAGTCTTCGAGCCATTCCTGCAACTGGCCTTGCGCGCCGATCTGGTCGGGCGCGAGGCGCGCGCGCGTGGCGATGAGCCGGGCCCGGAAGTCGGCGTCCAGGCCCAGGATCTCGGACGATTGGATGCAGGCCGAAAAGAGATCGCGCAGGATCTGGGAGTCCATGGCGGGACCGGCGACGATGGAGATGTCCTTGTGATGGGCATTCTCGGGCGAGATCGACGGACTGGTCACGAGCCACTGGTGCCCGCTGCGGGACTCGGGGACGAGGGTTTCGAGAAAGAACTGCGCGGCGCCCTTCATCAGCGGGTAGACGCGGGCGAGAAAGGCGCGATCACCGGAGAACAGGTAATGCTCCCAGAGATGCGTGCAGAGCCAGGCGCCGCCGGTGGGCCACATGCCCCAGCGGGCGCCGTCGATCGGGCCGGTGGCGCGCCAGAGGTCGGTGTTGTGGTGCGTCACCCAGCCGGTGGCGCCGTAGTGGGCCTGGGCCATCTTCGCGCCGGTCTCGCTCAGGTCCTTGATCATGCCGAAGAGCGGTTCGGTGAGCTCGGCAAGGTTGGTGGTCTCGGCCGGCCAGTAGTTCATCTCCGTGTTGATGTTGATCGTGTACTTGCTGCCCCAGGGCGGCGTGAGGCTGTCGTTCCAGATGCCCTGGAGGTTGGCGGGCTGCGAACCGGGACGGGAACTGCTGATGAGCAGGTAGCGGCCATATTGAAAATAGAGCGCGGCGAGGGCGGGGTCGTTCTCCTCGGCGAAGCGGCGCACGCGCTCGTCGGTCGGCAGGTCGGCGGCGGGCGTGCGGCCGAAATCGAGCGTCACGCGCCGGAAGAGGCGCTGGTGTTCGGCGGTGTGGGCGGCGAGCAGCTGGTCGTAGGTCTTGCCGGCGGCGCCGCGCAGCGTAGCGACGTTCAGCGCCGCGGGATCGCCGCTGATGTCGTCGTAACGGCGGTAGCTCGTGGCGGCGGCGATGAGCACGAGGGCAGAACGGGCGCCGGCGACATGGAGCTGCTGGCCGTCGGCGCGCAGCGTGCCGCCGTCGGTGATCACCTTGACGCGGGCCTGGAATTTCAGCGCGCCGGCGATGCCCTCGGCCCCGCCGTTGCGGCCGTCCAGGAGAAGGGTGTCCGTCCCTTCGGTCCGGCTGGTGGCATCCTGTTGGCTTTGGGCCCCGAGGAGAAAGCTGAGGCGGCCCTGATCCGGACGTCCGGGTGCGGTGGCCGTGAGGCGGACGACGATCACCTGATCCACCGGACTCGCGAAGACCTCGCGCACGTGGACGGTGCCCCAGGTGTCGGAGCCGATGGTGTAACGGGTTTGCGCGACCGCGGTGTCGAGGTTGAGCTCGCGCCGGTAGTTGGCGACGGGTTCGCCTCCGGCAAAAGTGAACAGCAGATCGCCCAAGGTCTGGTAAGGCATCTGGCGCATCGGACGGGACATGAGTTTTTGCTGCGTCAGTCGCTGGGCGGCCTCGTGGTCGCCGGCCGCGATGAGGCGGCGCACCTCGGGCAGCGCGGCGAGCGCCTCGGGGTTGGCGGGGTCGTAGGGACCGCCGGCCCACAGCGTGTCTTCGTTGAGCTGGAGGCGTTCCTGATGAATGCCGCCGAAGACCATGGCGCCGAGCCGGCCGTTGCCGACCGGAAGCGCCTCGACCCACTCGTTGGCGGGCCGCACGTAATGGAGGGTGAGCGGATCGGCGGCCACCACGGTGACCGCAGCGACGAGGGCCAGCAGGCCGGCGGGGAGGAACTTGTTCATGGATAGAAGGGGATCATGGGATGGGGGCACTCACTCCGGCACAACGGTCCAGCGGAAGCACGTGCCTTCCTTGCGGCCGGGTCTGGCGCCAGGGGAATCGGCGGACGCCAGGGCTCCGCTGTTGGGCTCGGCGTGGAGGTGCCGGTGCGTGGCGAGGGAGAGCAGCATGACCTCGTCGCGCATCAGATCCTGCCATTGGAAAACGGAGGCGGTCGCGTCGGGCTCAGGCAACAACCGCACGTCACCGAGGCCGCCCACGCCGGTGATGGTGACATAGCCGCTGCCGTCCACGGCCTGCAGGGCGACCCGGCCGAGGCCGCGGTCCAGCACACGGAAATGGGCGGCGGGTGTGTCCGCCTGCGCGGCTTGGCGGCCCATCGGCCGCAGCAGGCCCTTCCAGGCGACAAGCCGCGTGTCATCGGCGAGGCTGGTGAGCGTGATCACGCGGCCGAGGGGAATCCGGTCGGAGGCGCCGTTGGCCTGCGGCTCATCGAGGGTGAAGCGATCAAAGTCCGCGAAACCGCCGGGCTTGCCACTCGTGTTGTAGGCGAAGAGCGCGGCGCGTACGCCCTGGAAGGTCTTCAGCTGGAAAACCATGGTGAACGGCCGGCCGAGCGGCGTGAACGTCTGCCCGTCGGTGCTGAAACTGAAAACCGCCTCCTCCTTGATGAAGTCACAGGCGGCGCGCAGCCACACGCGGGACGCGCCCGCGGGCAGCGCCGCCGTGGCGGTGGCGTCGCTGAGCCGGTCGAATTGGGCGAGGGTCAGGCCGGTGGCGGTGCGTTGGACGCCGATCCAGGCGTAGGGATGATTCAACAGCGCGAGACCGGCGACGTCGCCGGGTTGGAGTCCGCCGAGTTCAAGCAGCGCCGTGGGCACGCATGCGGGACCGACCGCGCGCTGGGTGAGCGAATTCCGTGCGGTCCAGAAATCCCGGGCGGGCAGGGTCTGCAGGCGCAGGAAGCCGGGCCGGCTGGCGAGCGACCACTTCGTGTCGTCCGGGACGTGATTCCATTGCCAGACGGGGTTCAGCGCGGGTCCGGCGAAATCGTCGTCACGGCGATAGGGTGCGGAGCGCCCGGCCGGGGCGGCGGTCTTGGGTTTCACCCAGGTGCGCGGCGTGCGTTGGAGGTTGCCCGGGAGCCCGAAGTACGGCCAGCCGTCCTGCCACGTCACGGGCGAGAGGCAGGTGAGGCGGCCGATCGAGTTGTGGTCCATCATCGAAAAGCCCCACCACTCGCCGGCGGAAGTCTGCACGATGCCGCCCTGGTGCATCGGGGTTGCCCCCATCTGTTCCGGCCGCGGCGGGTTGAGTTTGAATCCGGCCGCCTGGCCCATGCCGTCCAGCCGCCAGCCGTTGCCCTGACCGAAGGTCTCGCCCGCGCTGATCGTGGTGATCTCGTACGGGCCCTCGGGGCGGTCGGCGCGCGCGCACACCATGTAGCCGACCGGATCGTAATTGGCGCTGATGATGTAGTACCGGCCGTCGATCTTGTAGAAGTGACAGCCCTCGCCCATGCCCCGGCCCTTCGGGATCAGCGTGCGCCGGGTCTCCGGCCGGATGTCGCTGAGGTCGGGTTTCATCTCGGCAAACTGCAGGTCGCCGTAGCCCCACACGACGTAGACCTTGCCGTCGTCGTCGAAGAGCACGGTCAGGTCGTGCAACGAGCTGCCGAGTTCGCTCTGCGTCCACGGTCCCGCCGGATTCCTGGCCTGGAAGTGCTGGGTCTTGCGGCCGTTGACGTTGGTGAAGATGTGGAAGGTGCCGTCGTGATAGCGGAAGCACGGCGCCCAGATGCCCTGACCGTAGCGCTCGCCGCCCTCGAGGCGGTATTCCGGACCGAGATCGAGCCGGTCAACCGCGTAGGTCAGCAGCTGCCAGTTGACCAGATCCTTGGAGTGCAGGACCGGCAGACCCGGCATCGTGTGCATCGTCGTGCCGGTCAGATAAAAATCATCGCCGACCCGGATCAGGTCGGGATCGGAAAACTCGTCGAAGAACAACGGGTTGGTGTAGGTGCCGTTGCCGTTGTCGGCCATCCAGGTGCCGGCCGATGCGACGGTTGGCAGCAGGGCTTGGGCGGCCAGGACAACCAAAACGGACCCGAGCGTGTGAAAGGGATTCATGGTACTTGGGGAGAATGTTCCGTTGCGAACCAAGGATGCTGCGCGGCTGCCGGCCACTCGGACCTGTCACCGAGAATGGCATGAGGCGCGGAGCAGACTTGTTTCGGAAGGGGTGGGGACCCTGAGTTTGGAATCGGCCGCAGGTATGGCGAGTGGTTTGTGGGTCTGGTCTGGATGTTTTGGTGTACCGTAAAGCGCGGGGTCGGCGATTTCACGCTGGCGCGTTTTGATCGTGGCGCTTGGTTGTGGCGCGCACAGGGTAAAGCTGCTCAACTTTTTTCGGTGATCCCATCCCAAGCCATGTTGTCCCTTCCGTCCAGTGACGCCGCGCTCCGACCGTCCGACTCCCGGTTTGCGGGCTGAGCCGGGGACACCTCCACCATGTTCAATCCATTGTTCACTTCTGTCCGTGCAAGCGCCGGCCGCAGCCTTGGGCCCGTGGTCTTGCTCAGCCTGGCGCTGGCCGGGTGTGCGCCGGAGCCCGTGGAGAAACCCGCGGCCCGGACCGTGCCGCCGGCCGCCTTCGGCAAGTTGGAATTTGTGCCTGCTGCCATCGGGGCGCCGACGGAGGATTTCGGCCGGCCGCTGGTCACGAATGTCCAGATCGTCGACCTGGATCGCGACGGTCTGGTTGACGTGCTCTACTGTGAAGGCCGCCGGAACACCGTGCGTTGGATCCGGCAGTCCCCGCGCGGCACGTTCACGGAACAGATCATCGGCGAGAATGTCCCCGGGCCGGCGCATGTGCAGGCGGCCGACCTGAATGGCACGGGCCGGCTCGACGTGCTCGTGGCGTGCATGGGCCAGATCATGCCGAGCAACGACCGGATCGGCTCGGTGATCGTGCTTGAGAACCTCGACAACCGGAGCTTCCGCCCCCACGTCCTGCTGGAAAACGCCGCCCGGGTCACGGATGTCCGCGCGGCCGACCTGTCCGGTCACACCGACGGACGCCTGGATCTTGTCGTGGGGCAGTTTGGCTATGCCCAGGGCGAGACGCGCTGGATGAAGAATCTCGGGGACTGGCGTTTTGAGAGTCAGATCGTGAACACCCAGTCGGGCTGCGTGCACACGCCGGTCGCCGATTTCGACGGCGATGGCCGGACGGATTTCGCCGCGCTGATCTCGCAGGAATGGGAGGAGGTCCACTGGTTCAAAAACACCGGCAACGGCCAGCTGCGGGACACGGTGCTCTGGGGCTCGACCAACGAGGACTACGGCAGCAGCGGGCTGGACGTCGCGGATGTGAACCGCGACGGCAAGCCCGACCTGATCTACACCAACGGCGACGGCTTCGACTATGCCGTGCTCACGCCGCGGCCCTGGCACGGCATCCAATGGCTGGAAAACCGCGGCGA
Source organism: Verrucomicrobiota bacterium (assembly GCA_039797805.1). Classification (GTDB taxonomy): domain Bacteria; phylum Verrucomicrobiota; class Verrucomicrobiia; order Opitutales; family Opitutaceae; genus Lacunisphaera. Next base: position 1,061 of record JBDKHE010000166.1, on the reverse strand, counting down.
CGGCTTCTTCAAGTTTCACCGGGTGGGCGACATGGCCGGGGCCTTCAGCCCCTGTGCGGCCGACCTGAACGGTGACGGCACGGTTGATCTGCTCGCGGTCAGCTGCCTGGCCGACTGGGCCGATCCCAAGGTCGTCTCCATGATGGCGTGGTTGAACGACGGACACGAAAACTTCACGCCGGTGGTCCTCGCGCGGCAGCCGATCCAGCTGGTCACGGCCGCGGTCGGTGATCTCGACGGCGACGGGATCCCCGAGATCGTCACCGGCGGATTCCACGCACTGCCCCCCTTCGAGCACATGAGCAATATCACGCTCTGGCGCCGCCGATGAAACCGCGGTCTCCCTCCTCGCCCGCCCCGCAGGCGGCCCGCCGCGCCCGGTGGGTGGCGGGCGCTCTCGTCGCGGTCGTCGTCTTCGGCACCGGCGGCACATGGGCGTGGCGGCAGCACCAGCGGGTGGCCCGGGCGCAGGCCGCCCTCCCGCCGATGCCCGATTTGTCCGGCAAACCCGAGATCCTTGCCGACCTGCTGCAACAGGCGGCGGCGGCGACCCGCTCGGGGGGCACCCTGTTGGCCGGCGTCGAGGAACTGGGCCGGCTCTATCATGCCAACGATTACCGTCGCGAGGCCGAGGCCTGCTGGCAGTTCCTGCGCGCGGAGCAGCCGCGCGAAGCCCGGTGGGTCTATTACCTGGCCGACCTGCGCCGCGCCGCCGGTGACCAGGACGGCCTGGCGCGGCTCCTGCAGGATACGCTGCGCCTCGCGCCGGACCAGGTGGGAGCGCGGCTGCAGCTCGCCAACCTGCAGCTCAAGTCCGGCGAACCCGAGGAGGCCGCCCGCAATTTCCGGCTGCGTCTGGAGGCGCTGCCCCGCGATCCCTACGCGCGTCTCGGTCTCGTGCGACTGGCGTGGTCGGCCGGGCGAAAGGACGAGGCGCGCACGCTGTTGGAACAGCTGCTGAAGGACACGCCCGACTTTTCCACCGCGCACAATCTCTACGCCGAACTGCTGGCCTCCGCCGGCGACGACGTCGGGGCCGCCCGGCACCGCTGGCTGGGGCA